>NZ_JBPNHS010000004.1:0-7684 GCF_054006115.1 Mesoaciditoga sp.
ACTTTGAGACCAAAATTTGAAAATATCTCCTCTCACTTCATAAAGCTTTATTGAGGCAAGTGACCTAACTTACAAACAAAACTCCAGCGAGAAAAATCAACGAAGAATGGTATTTCAATCATAAACAAAAAGAGAAAACAAATTCATCTGTATGATAGCACATATCCATATTTTGAAACTTATTTAACGGAAAAACGAAATGCGTGGTAATATAACTTTTAGAATAAGTTCAATCGAAAGCGGTGAGAATCCATTGCATTTTCCAATCTTGATTTCTGAACTTTACCAGCGTAAAATTAAAAGGTAATATTTATCAGAGAAGGATAGAGAGTGACAAGAAAGAGGGAATGAAAGTTGAAAGAGTTCAAAATCACTATTCTCACAACGACAGATCTTCATGGTTATATCTTTCCAGAAAGCTATTCGACAAAGAAAAATGTTGAGTATGGTCTTTCTAAAATATCTACAATGATAGGAAAAATAAGAAAAAAAGCAGATCACGTTCTTTATTTTGACAATGGAGATGACATTCAAGGCTCTCCCCTTGAGTATTATCATGCAACTGTTGATAATTCGGGCGTTGATCCAATGATAATGGCTTTGAATTACCTGAAATGTGACGCCATGACGATTGGAAATCACGAATTTAATTTTGGAAGAGATATCTTAGAAAAGGCGATTTCTGAAGCCAACTTTCCAATCACATCGGCGAATATAGTGCGTAAGGGAACGAATAAGCCGGTGTACGGGAAAGGTTACACGCTTTTTGAATTCAAAAACGGCCCCAAGATTGCCTATCTTTCGCTTACCACGAAGTACATCCCCTTTTGGGAAGAACCAAAGCACATAAAAGAACTTGACTTTCTGGATCCCATTGAAACAGCGAGACGTTATTTGAAGGAATTCAAACTTATCGGTGCCGATGTTGTGATAATTGGGTACCACGGCGGACTTGAAAGAGATCCACAGAGTGGAGAAGTAATTGCGGAGCTCACAGGCGAAAATCAAGGATATGAAATGGCGAAAACTTTAGACGGTGTTGCCGCTTTTATCTTTGGGCACCAGCATAAAAGCTTTGCCACAAAGATAAACGGTATTCCAGTCATAATGGCTTCAAGCTACGGAAAAGCCCTTGGAGTCGTTGAGCTTAAGCTTTCTTATACGAATAAATGGGAAGTAAAAGAAAGCGAAGCTCAACTTTTGGAACCCATGGAAATTCCTGCGGATGAAAAACTCCTTGAAATTGAACGTCCGTACCAGATAGCTGTGAATAAATGGCTTGATGAAGTCATAGGTGAAGCCGAAGGAGATTTCTACGTGAATGATGCCATGTACGCGCGTACTCGAGAAACTGCGCTGATAAACCTAATAAACGATGTTCAGCTTTATTATTCCGATGCCCAAATATCCGCCACTTCTGTTTTTACTCCAGATATCCAAGGATGGAAAAAAGGGCCAATAACAAGAAGAGATGTTATGAGCGTATATGTTTTTTCCAATACTTTAAAGGTTTTTGAACTTACCGGTCAGGAAGTAAAGGATATGATTGAACACTCTGCAACGTACTTTTCATTTGAAAATGGTATTGTAAGTGAATCTGGAAAGATGAAGGGCTACAAGTACAACATATTTGGAGGCATTTCTTACGTGATTGATTTGGAAAAACCAGAAGGCGAAAGAGTAGTCAAATTAGAAATGGACGGAAAACCATTGAAAATGGAGAAAAAATATACGATAGCCGTTAACAGCTACCAAGGGGGAGGAAGCGGTGGGTACACGATGTTTATAGGTAAAAAACCGATAAAAGAAATAGAAGTTGAAGTTGCGGATCTCATAGTTTCTTACATAAAAGAGAAAAAGAAGATAAAGCCCCACTTGTATGGAAGCTGGAAAATCATCCAAGTGGGCAGTTCTTCCAATTGAAAGCCCTTTTTAAAGGGGCTTTTTTCATCATTTTTTGAGGTTAAATTTGACAATGAGCATTCAAAGTGAGAAAATTAAGTGCAGTTGACAATGAAAAGAGGGATGAAGGTTGAAAGTTGATTTTTCGCCTTTTTTGGAAGAGGCGCGCTCAAAGGTTCGTGAATTGGTGAAAAGGCTTTGCCAGCATTACGACTACGTGTCTGTTTTGGGAACAGACTCTTTTGGAACGCTTTTTTTGGTGAATTCAGAGGGCGTCGAAGTGAGAGATAGCATGTGGACGGAACGAGGATTCGTCGTAAGAGTGCATGATGGGAATTACCGCGAGTTCTCTTTTAATCGATTAGATAACATCGACGAAATAGAAAAAGAAGTTTTGGAATTAGTTAAGTTAAGAGACACAATGAAATTTTCACTCTATCCTGTTATTGATGAAGAAAACCTGAAAAAAGATTTCTCGTCCGAAGTGAGAGTTTTACCGTCTTCTGTAAGCGCACAAGAAAAAATTGAAAGGCTTTTTAAAATGAAAGACATGGCTTTTGAGGTATCCAAAAAATTGGTGAATTTCAACACCATTTATGAAGAGGTTACCGTGAACAAATTGTTTGTTTCTGAAAAAAAGGAACTTTCTCAAAGCTACGTTTGGACTCAAGGATACCTTCAACCCATTGTGAGCGATGGAAAAAATGTGAAAAGCGATATAGAATCTTTTTCCGGTCTTAAAGGCGTTGAACTTCTGGAAGAAATGGAAGAAAAAGTTATAGATGTCGTTAAAGAGGCTGAATCTCTTTTGAACGCTCAAAGATTAGAACCCGGAGAATACGACGTCATCTGCTCGCCTGATGTCTCTGGCGTTATAGCGCATGAAGCTTTTGGACATGGTGTGGAAATGGACATGTTCGTTAAAAATAGAGCCAAGGCAGCTGAATACATGGGCAAAAGGGTAGGATCAGATTTGGTATCCATGCACGATGGGGCAGCTGCTGCCAAAGAAGTTTCTTCCTATTTCTTTGATGATGAAGGAACGCTCGCCCACGACACGTTGATTATAGACAAAGGAATATTGAAAGCGGGGCTTTCGGATTTGCTCTCAGCCATGAAATTGCACACCATCCCGACCGGAAATGGAAAAAGGGAATCTTTTGAAAGAAAAGCTTACGCGAGAATGACGAATACGTTTTTTACACCCGGTGAAGATACGCTTGAAGATATGATAAAGTCCATAAAACATGGATACCTTCTTGAAAAATATGGAAGTGGAATGGAAGATCCTAAAAACTGGGGAATTCAGGTTATGATAACGTACGCGCGTGAAATAAAAGATGGTAAACTGACTGACAAAGTTATCTCTCCAATAATAATAACCGGCTATGTGCCAGATCTTTTAAATTCCATTTCAATGGTGTCAAAAGATTTCAAGCTTTCTGGCAGTGGCGCTTGTGGGAAAGGATACAAAGAGTATGTCAAAGTTTCCGCCGGTGGTCCTTACATAAAGGCGAAAGCGAGGTTGGGATGATGATAGACAAGATAACGAGAATCTTAGAAGAGCTCGGAGTGAAGAAGTGGAAATTAGTTGAAAAGCGCGTCAAAGCGAAAGAACTTTTCTTCATTAAAAACACTTTAGACATGAACAGGGCAAAAGATGTTACCAAGTATGAATTAACAGTTTATGAAGATTTTAGAGATGGGTCAGAAGATTACATGGGATCATCGACAATTTTAATACATCCAACCATGACGAAAAATGAAATAGATGAAAAAATTTCAAGTGCCATCTTTGCTGCAAAATTCGTTAAAAACAAACCTTACCCATTGGCCAAAGGTGTTGAAAAACATATTGAAAATTCAAGTGAGACGTTTAAAGCGCTTGATGAAATTGTAAATGCCGTGTTCACACCCACAAACGATAAATCTTGGATCAATTCCGTTGAAATATTTTTAAACGACGAAAAGATGAGAATTTTGAATTCAAATGGCTTAGATGTTTCTTTTGAAAAAGGTAAGCTTGAAATTGAATTTATTACCAACAGTAAAAATGATGACGAAGAAGTGGAATTGTATTGGAATTTGAAGACTTCAGATTTTTCACCATCTCGGATATCATCTAAAGTATCTCAGGCTTTAGAAATAACTGTAGATAGATCTCGCGCCAAACCAACACCAAAGGTAAAGGGTATTCCAGTTATTTTCGACGAAAGCGGCACGAAAGAGATATTAAGCTATTACGTTGAAAGTGCGTCTGCTTTGAAAGTTTACGAGCACATGTCCAACGCCAAAATTGGCGAAAAAATTCAAGGTGATTTCAAAGGAAGTGGTATAACGCTCTTTGTTGATCCAGTTTTAGAAGGATCCTATTTTTCCAGACCATTTGATGAAGATGGCTTTGAATTGAAAAAAGTTAAGCTTATAGATGACGGAGTTCTACTTTCTTATTGGGGAAACTTGAGATTTTCTCATTATCTAAATGTTGAGCCCACCGGCTCGCTTACCAATTTCATTGTAAAAACCGGGAAAAAGAAGGTAAAAGAATTCAGAAAAGAGAAACATATAGAACTTAAGACGTTTTCAGATTTCCAGATGGACACGTTGACAGGAGACTTTGCGGGAGAAATAAGACTCGGCTGGTATTTTGATGGAGAAAACAGAATACCAATTACCGGTGGTTCAGTGTCTGGAAATATAAAAGACATTCAAGGAAATTTTGAACTTTCAAATGAAAGCGTGCAAGAAGAAAACTACTTGGGGCCACTTGCTTTAAAAGCTTACAACGTTAAAATTGCGGGGGTTTAAGATACCCTGGCTTTTATTGTGAAAGAGTTTCGCATAATAAATTCACGGCAGTTCTTAGTGCAAGTCAACAAGGGGATGAGCTATGTCAGAAATAACAAAAAGAGCACTTTCAAATTCATTAAAGAAACTAATGAAAGAAAAACCCTTGTCTAAGATTACGGTAAATGATGTAGTTAGGGATTGCGGTGTAAATAGAAGAACTTTGTATTATTATTTTCATGACATATACGAATTGTTAGAATGGACATTTGTTACTGAGATAAAAGAAATACTTGGTGAAAATAAAACCTATGATACGTGGCAAAAAGGTTTTGTAAGCATTTTGAATTATTTAAGGGAAAATGAAAAAGTCGTGCTAAATGCCTATAATTCTATAGATAGAAATCGCTTGGAAGATCATCTTTACGATTACGTCGCCAAATTGATATATGGTGTTGTAGAGGATATTTCTAAAGATTTGAATATTTCAGAAAAATCAAAAGAAGATGTTGTAAAATTTTACGAAATAGCGCTTACCGGTGTGATAATAAATTGGATAAAACATAAAATGATTGAGGATCCGAAGGTTTTGACTCAAAAATTGAGTAAGATCATTGAAGGAGACATATACAGATCGTTAAAAAAATTTGAAAAGGGCTCATGAAGAGCCCTGTAAATTAAAATAGATTCTCCAATGATGTGTCTTTTAATAATTTTTTCGCAATAGATTCCCCAGGTAATGATCTGTTTCCGTATAATGTTTTCGTTGCTTTGATAATATATCTAATATCGTATTTGCTTGGATAAATTTCTGGAACCTGCTTATCAAGATTTAAGAGTGTATATACGGCTATCATTGCTGAACGAACGGAATATTCCACTGTAAAGACGCAATCTCCTTCTATTTCAACGAATTGCCCAAGGAAAGCTAAATTCACACTGCCCTCAGGAACAACTTCTGGTCTATCTCCTTTTATACGTGGCATAAATTGACTTGTGATATGTGGCATCATTGCAGGAATAACTATTGCACTTTCAACAATTTCATCCATTGATTCGTCTTCCACACCAAGGTGGTATAACAGTTCTCTCAGTAATTCTTCGCCTGTACACTCACTCATTTTCTTTTTAATGTAATTGCCTTCATTATCCGCAAATAACCCATATGCCCATAATACCAATACATCGTCTGGCTGATTGGCAAAATGTGGTTGCCTGCTTATTGTAAAGCTCATTCCCCAATTCGAATCTTTTATTGTAATTATTCCACCAGTTACAACTCTTCCAGAATAGGGATCTCTATTTGTAAGATTTTTAATGACATCAACTATTTTCGAATCTTTTAAGGTTACGGTAAATGATTCCCATTTTGTTTTATCGATGTTTTCATAAAATACTTCAGGATTTCCAAATGATGGGTCTTTTGCTGCTATATTCTTCCATAAACTCCAAACAGGTCCCAATTTTTTGTTTAATTCTGGAGCTTTGTTCATGCTTCCCAACGTTGAAATTTCCGTCATTGAACCGTTAATTACAAACACCAAATCATTTCTTGTAGTTTTTATGTATTTTTCCTCGCCATTTTTGACCAGATGAATTCCTGTTACAACCTTCTCTTTATCAGAAATTTCAATATCTAGATCGGTAACCAATGTATTGTTTTCAATCTTTACTCCGTGATCCTTTAACCATTTTATCAAGGGCAATACAAATGAATCATATTGGTTGTACCGTGAGAATAAAATGTTTCTTAGTTTTGTCATGCCTGGCAATAGATGTATAAATCTTTCCATATATCTTTTCATTTCAACAACGCTATGCCATGTTTGAAAGGCAAACATAGAACGCCATAACAGCCACATATTTGTTTCAAAAAAATCTGGAGTGAAAAATTGTTCCACGGTTAAATTACCCAAATCTTCCTCTTTCGCTAAAAATAATTTTGTTAATTGTTCTATATGATGATCCTTTAATTCCAAATCAGATGAATCAACTTCTTCTCCTCGATTTTGAATCACCCTTTTTGCTGAAATATTTGGATCCCAATCGTTAATTTCTTTCATATCATCTAAAACGGTTCTTTCCGGATTTTCAAGAGTGGGAATATCTCCAAATAGATCCCATGTACATTCGTAATGCTCTTCCATTTCTCTACCGCCACGAATAATATAACCATCTTCGAGGTTTCCTGCGCCATCTAAAGCTCCACCGTTAACGTTTTTTCTTTCAAATATGGTGATGTTTCCACCATCCATATGTCCATCTCTTATTAAGAAAAAAGCTGCTGATAATGTTGAAATTCCCGAACCAACAAGATATGCCTTTTTGTTTTCTATTCCTTCAGGCCTTTTTGCGTGGTACTTCAATTGATAGCTGCCCATGTTATCCACTCCTTTATTTGATTTTCTGCACGATTTTAGTGTACTATCATTTCTCTGTGTCGTAAATCATCAAAACTGTTCGTTTGTGCAAATTTGAAACACATTCAATAAATTGTGTAGAAAGCATATGAATACTTTTTTCGCGATAGGGGACAATAATTGCTGTGAAATGGGTGAACTTGACCATCTTCCATGACCACGACCAAAGTTAATACCCATTTCAGAAAAGTTATATTGGAGTGAGATAAAGATAAGGAATGGAAATACAAAGACATATGTGAAGCCTTATTGATTTAGGAAAGCTTTGCAAGGAACACGTTTGAAAGGTACAATTTCATTTGGCATTGAATACACAACTCAAGGCATGCAGTCATTCCTGAAGAGGAAAGGCTTTGTGTACAAAAAGCCAAGGGCAATTTCAGGAAAGCATCTGAACAAATTCATATTACGATGAATTTCATGGGGTCTTTACCAAGTTTTGTGTATCCGTTGATCTGAGATAAGAATTCATAAATAAGATTCAACCCTTTCTTTGAAGTATACCGCTAATTGGGCTAGAATAGAAGCCCAATTTTTTTGCCTCATGGTCCATTTCTTTTCCAGGTCCATAGTTA
>NZ_JBPNHS010000005.1:0-9727 GCF_054006115.1 Mesoaciditoga sp.
TCTTTGAATGTGAATAAGCTTTGAGAAAATGTTTTAGAGTGTATGGATGAAGCAACAGCACTTCAAAACCTTTTAAAGAGAGGAACTCATACAAACTCATGTGATAGACACCTGTCGACTCCATGGCAATAAGGACATCCTCATGGATGTTGAGAAGCTTTGAATGGAACTTTTCAAAGCCTCTTCGAGACTGACGAAAAGAAAGGTCTATGGATTTGGAGGAATCAGGATAGAGAATACAGACGTTGAATTTGTCAGAAGAAACGTCAATACCAATGTAAACCATTTTGAAAATCCTCCTTTCAACATTCCCATAATAGGTACGGTCTCGAAGACCATTACTCTGAAACGTGATAAGGAGAGGGACCCAATCCTTGTAGCAGGCTTTTATGCCTAGGAGGTAAACGGGTTTCTCCATTAAGATGTTTCATTTAACAACTATATTTTACATGGGAGGTAATGAAGAATGAGTATAGCTGGTAAAGACATATTCGACGTGGATGTGTTGAGCAAAGAGGACGTCTTGCAGATATTCCAAACGGCGAAAGAATTCAAAGAGGTTTTAAAAAGACCTATAAAGAAAGTTCCGGCTTTACGTGGAAAAACCGTGTGCACGCTCTTTTTTGAGCCATCTACGAGAACAAGAATGTCTTTCGAAATAGCGGCAAAAAGATTGAATGCTGACGTCGTTAACTTCTCATCCTCCACAAGTTCGTTAAAGAAAGGCGAATCTTTCAAAGACACGGTTAAAACGTTAGACGCAATGGGCATTGACCTGTACGTTATAAGGCACAGTGAACCGGGCAGCCCAATGATGTTAAAGAAATACACGAACGCCATAGTCATAAACGCCGGTGATGGCATAAGGGCTCACCCCACTCAGGCAATTTTGGACGGTTACACCATGTGGGAAAAGTTTGGAGAGCTTAAAGACCTGAAAGTGGTGATCGTGGGAGACATCCTTCACAGTCGCGTTGCCCGTTCAAATGCAAAGTTGCTGAAAAAGATGGGAGCAGACGTTACATTTTGCGGTCCAAAAAGCATGATTCCAATGAAAGCTGAAGAATACGGTGTAAGAATTTCGCACAGTGTCAAAGAAGCGATAAAAGGCGCAGATGTGGTAATGGGACTGAGAATGCAGCTTGAAAGGCAAACTGGCGGTTTCTTCTCTTCATTGGATGAATACAACGAATTTTACGGTTTGACGCCAGAAGTAATGAAGGGAACATCCAAATCTTCCATATTCATGCATCCAGGGCCAATGAATCGTGGCGTTGAGGTGGTGACAGAACTTGCGGATTCGGAAAATTCAAAGGTGGAAGAGCAGGTAACGAATGGCGTTGCAACGCGAATGGCACTTCTTTATCTCACTCTCGGAGGTGATAACGGTGTTAACTCTTAAGGGAGCAAAGGTATTCAATGGGGAAGAATTCATAGAAAATAAGGATTTTCATATCGAACTTTCGTCGCAAGAGGAGAAAGAGCTTAATTTGGATGGCATGTGGATTTTGCCGGGATTGATAGACACGCATGTGCATTTAAGAGTCCGGGGCAATTGTGGAGAGAGGATGTTTACTCCGGTACCAAAGCGGCAGCTCATGGGGGTATAACAACCGTTTTTGCGATGCCAAACACAACGCCCGCCATAGACACGGAACATGCGGTGATTTATTTAAAGGAAAGGGCAAAAGAAGCATCGGCTGATGTTAAGATCGTTGGTGCCATCACGAAAGGAAGGCAGGGAAAAGAACTTTCGGAAATGGGAAGGATGGCAAGAGCTGGTGTGGTGGGATTTTCAGATGATGGGGCGTTCTTGAACGACTCCGCGCTCGCCCGTCATGCGATGGAATACGCCTACGAACTTATAATTTCTCACTGTGAAGAGCAGTATCTCAAAGGTGGCCACATGCGCGAAGGATGGTATTCGACCCTTTATGGTGTGTATCCCACTCCTTTTGCCGCGGAATCGATAGCCATAGCAAGGGAAATAGAGTTGTCCTATCTTACCAAAGCCCACGTTCACATAGCACACATTTCCACGAAAAGAAGCGTTGAGCTGATAAGGCACGCCAAAGCGGACGGAATAAACGTTACCTGCGACGTCTGCGTTCATCACCTGCTTTTTACAGACAAAGATATCGAAGATTACGATACGTCAAAGAAGATCAACCCACCATTCCCAACAGAAGAAGATCAAAAAGCGCTTTACGAAAGTTTAGAAGATGGCACAATAGACGCGATCATAACTGACCACGCGCCTTACGCCGTTCATGAAAAGGAAGTGGAGTTCCAGGCGGCTCCCTTTGGAATAATCGGCTTTGAAACCTTGCTCAACGAACTGTTCATTGTATCAAAGCGAGGGATAAAGATTGAAAAGCTCCTTTCGCTGGTTACCTCTAAACCGGCAAAATTGTACGGAATGGATGGTGGAACGATAGAAAGCAAAAACCCAACTGATTTCACCGTTTTCGATCCCAACGATGAATGGGTACCCTCTCCTCAGACACTCTTTTCAAAATCACGGAACACGCCATTCTTGAACAAGAATTTAAAAGGAAGGGTGTTGGCAACCTTCCATGATGGAAAGAAAGTGTACGGTGATACGAAATGGAAGCTGATGTAAAAGCTATGAAGTACTCTTCACAGAAAGAGTACTTTCTTTTATCTTTTGAATACGATGGAAAAGATGAAATAGAACCCGGTCAATTCTTTCGCTTGAAAACCCCGACGGGCCCATACATAGCCAGGCCTTACAGCGTTTACGACTTTGAAGGTGGAGTTTTGACTTTCCTTATAAAAAGCGGTGGCGAATTTGAAGAACATTTAAAAACGTCCAAGAAAATCATTTTTGATGGCCCACTGGGAAATGCGATCCCATCTTTGGATAATCCTTTACTCATTGCGGGAGGAGTTGGGTACGCCCCGCTTCATTTTTACGCGAAACGAAACAAATCTCATCTGATAGTGGGTTCAAAAGACGAAGAATTGTTTAATCTAGTGGATATCCCTCCAGCTTCTGTTTACACAGTGGAGCCGACTACCGCCCTTGATGTGGCAAAGCATTCTCCAACGACGAACATAATAGCCTGTGGACCAATTAAAATGCTGTCAAGCGCAAAAGAGATTTTTAGGGATAGAAATTTATTTCTCATTCTGGAAGAAAAAATGGCATGTGGAAGGGGAATGTGCGAAGGATGTGCCGTTATGACGTCTGACGGTGTTAAGTTTGTTTGCAAAGATGGCCCCACTTTTTCAGCAAAAGAGGTGAATTTAAATTGGAGAAATTGAAAATAGAAGTGGCTGGAATAGAGTTTAAAAATCCAATCGTGATAGCTTCTGGGCCAGCTGGATTTGGAGACGAATTTTTCAAATACGTTTCCCCTTCAACGATAGGCGGATTTACGACAAAAACCGTTACTCCTCAACCAAAGGATGGCAACTCACCTCCCAGATTGGTTTACAC
This sequence comes from Mesoaciditoga sp., assembly GCF_054006115.1. NCBI lineage: Bacteria > Thermotogati > Thermotogota > Thermotogae > Mesoaciditogales > Mesoaciditogaceae > Mesoaciditoga > Mesoaciditoga sp. Next base: position 3,464 of record NZ_JBPNHS010000005.1, read on the forward strand.
GAAAGGTGGATTGCTAAATTCCATAGGGTTGCAAAATCCCGGCGTGGACACTTTTGTAAGAGAAGTGGCTCCCAATCTTCCCAAAGAGACCGTAAGGATAATATCCATAGGCGGTGAAAATGTTCAAGATTTTTTGGAAGTTGGACAAAAAGTTGAAGAGTTTGCCGATATGATAGAAATAAACCTTTCCTGCCCCAATGTGAGAGAAGGTGGCACGATATCATCTAACGAAAAATTATCATCCGAAATACTTTCCGCATGTTCCCATTCGTTAAGCAAACCCCTCATTGCAAAGCTTTCGCCAGATGGTGATATTTTGAAGCAGGCAGAAATCGCTTTGAAAAATGGCATCAAGATCGTAAACGTTGGGAATTCCCTTCAAGGGGCAAAATTCAACATAAACGACGGGAAGCCCTTTTTGAAAAGGGTGGTAGGAGGTTTAAGCGGACCAGCACTTTTACCAATCACTTTGTGGAAGGTTTATCAGGTGAAGGCGAGGTTCCCGCAACTCGAAATCATAGGACTCGGGGGCGTGAATGAACCAAAAGATGTTCTCGAATGTGCTATAGCAGGGGCTTCCCTCGTAAGCATGGGAACGCACGCGATGATCGAACCAGAAGGTATAGATGATTTTATCTTAAAAACGGAAAAGCTCTTGGAGGAAAGAAAAATATCTTTCAAAGAATTGGTGGGATGTTCACATAGAGGAGGTTACAGATGAACTTCGTTGAAAAGTTTGAAAAGAGAAGAAAAAGAGTTAAAAATGTCCTTGTCGTTGGATTGGATACAAACGTTGAAAAATTACCGGAAGGTTTTTCAAAAGACGCAAGTGGCGTTTACGAACACAACAAGCGAATTGTAGAGATGACAAAAGATATAGCGTGCGCTTACAAAATAAACTCCGCATTCTACGAAATGCTTGGCCCAAGCGGAATGGAAGCTTTGAAAAAGACAAAAGACTTGATAGACGAGGATATACCAACGATTTACGACTTCAAAAGAGGGGATATAGCTTCAACGGCGGAAGCTTACGCCAAAGCCGCCTTTGAATTCTACGGCTTCGATTCCGTAACCCTATCTCCTTACATGGGTTGGGATGCAGTGAAGCCCTTCATGGAATACGAAGGCAAATACGCTTTTCTTGTTTGCCTTTCGTCGAATAAAAGTGCGGTTGACTTTGAGTATCACGGCAATCCGCCGCTTTACATAGAAGTTGCGGAATCGGTTTTGCCATTTAGTGATAAATGCGGTTTAGTTGTAGGCGCAACCGTCGCAAAAGCTCTGGAAGAAGTGCATGAAGTGGCTCCAAAGGCTTTGATACTCGTGCCGGGTGTTGGGACTCAAGGGGGAAATGCGCAAGATGTTATGTCTTCATCCGCAAGAAATCAGGTACTTGTCAACGTTTCCAGGGCGATAATCTTTGACAAAGATCCGCGAAAAGCCGCTCAAAAATACGCAGAACAACTAAGATGGGAGGAAAGGTGAATCATGGAACTTATCAAGATGCTTGAAAAAAGTAAAGCACTTTTGAAGGGGCATTTCTTGCTTTCTTCCGGACTTCATTCAGACACTTACATTCAATGCGCGAAGCTTCTCGAAAATACTCATTACGCTCAAGAAGTGGGAAAAGCTTTGGCCGAAAAACTCAAAATATTTGAGCCCGATTGTATCGTCTCACCGGCCCTTGGTGGGGTGGTAATAGGGTATGAAGTTGCACGCGTGTTGGGAATTAATTTCATTTTCACAGAAAGAGATGGAAGCGGGGAAATGGTCTTCAGACGAGGCTTCGATCCAACCATTTACAAAAGACCCGTTGTCGTTGAAGACGTGGTGACAACCGGGAAATCCACAAGGGAAGTTTTAAAAATTTTAAGGGGAAATGGCGTATCGTCGGTGGCAACTTCCGCTATAGTGAGCAGACAGCGGCGAGAAGACATAGATGGCCTGCCGTTCGTTTGTTTAGAAACCATTCAAATAAAGGCGTTTAAACCTGAAGAATGCCCGCTTTGTAAAACTGAGGTTCCGTTGGTAAAGCCAGGCTCCAGAAAGAAGTTTTATTAGACCTCAGCCGCGCCAAGATTAAAAACATAACTTTTCATCGAATGATTCTTACGAAATTTTTTCGTGATTTAGTCTGTTTGCTTGACATATAAGAATATTAAGTGTTAAAATTAAAGGAATTGTTTTTTAGGAGAAATCGATCATGCAATTGTTGAAAGCGGTTAGAAAACTTCACTTTGGAACTGTCATGATGTGCCGAAAAGGGGCCTGGCGAGCGTTTCGGCCATAGTTTCGTGGTGAGAAAAATGCTGAGTCAGGCGTTCTTTATTATAAAGAACGCCTTTTTTGTTTCGTTGAGAGGTGATGATATGAAGATAAGAGACATTTTGAAAGAAGAGGATAAAACTTTTCTTTCGCTGGAATTCGTTCCACCAGAACGCGGAGGCTCGATTGATGACATCATAAGGGTTATGGACACTCTTATGTCGTTTTCGCCGAATTTCATAAACATAACCAACCACCCTCCGATAACGCATTATGTGGAGATGGAAAACGGAATTGCGAAAATGCGGTTGAGCAAAAGGCCGGGAACGATTGGCTTGGCGGTGGCCATGAAATACAGATACCCATCCGTAGAGGTGATCCCTCACATCGTGTGCAAAGGCCTGAGCAAGTACCAATTAGAAGATCTTTTGATAGAATTGAACTACCTTGGTGTTGAGAATCTTTTCGTTATCAGGGGAGATGCAGGCGTATCAGATGGAAATGAAAGGCCTAAGGATGAATGGAAATACGCAAAAGATCTCGTCAAGCAGATTTCCAACATGAACAAAGGAGTGTATCTTTATCCTGTTGACAACGCGGTTCCCACCAATTTTTGCGTGGGAGTAGCCGGATATCCAGAGAAGCATTACGAATCCTTGAATTTTGAAGAAGACATTCAGCACCTAAAGGAAAAGGTGGAAGCCGGAGCGGATTTTGTTATAACCCAGATGTTTTTTCATTTTGATGTTTATAAAAGGTTTGTCGATGCCACGCGCGAGGCTCACATAGATATACCAATAATTCCTGGAATCAAGCCGGTTGTCAGCCTTCGTTCACTGCGAAACATACCCAAAAGGTTCTTTGTAAACATCCCCTCAGAATTGGTAAAATCAATGCAGGAAGCGAAGACTCCAAAAGAAGAATGGATGGCGGGAATTCGTTACATGTCGAAGCTTGTTGAAAGATTATTGGATTATGGCGTTCCGGGTATTCATGTGTTCACAATGGGGCATGGAAAATCAACCAAAGATCTTCTGAAAGCCGTTTTTGGAAGGCAAAGAGTGACAGGACAATTCTCATGAAAGGAAGAAGTCATGAAGAAATTCGATGTTCAGCCTCAAAAAGTAAAGATTCCTGAAAGGGTTATAGCGGCACGATTGGGCTTTAAAGGAGTCGGAAAGATCCCTCAAGAATTCGTCACGATATACGAAGACGTGTATGAGCTGGCCATGAAAATTGCCAGTCCAAAGGCGATCGTTAAGGATTACGAAGTTTTATCGCGTGATGAAAAAGGAATAGAAATAGAAAACTTGAAAATAACCGGAAAATTGGCGCTCTCTCAACTTGGACAAAGCGTGGAAATCAGCGCGATGCTCGTTACACTTGGGCACAAATTTGATGATGAGATTTTGAATTCCCATGAAAATGGAAACGAATTGAGATCCTTCATGTTGGATTCCATAGGTTCAGAACTCGTGGAATTCACCGCGAGATACGTGGATGGAATGCTAAGGGAAGAAAAGGACACAAAGAATTTAAAGGGAAGCGCGCGTATTTCACCTGGATACGTTGACCTTCCTCTGAAATTAAACCTATGGTTTGCAAAGGAAATGGGAAGTGAACTGGAGGTTCTTTGCGACGAGGAAAGTTTCATTTTCGTTCCAAGAAAAACGATATCAGCGTTTATAGGGTGGTCAAAATGAAAAGAGAAGAATTGAAGAAGATTTTAAATGAAAGGGTTTTAGTGCTGGACGGTGCTTACGGCACAGAATTGGCAAAAAGAGGGTATCCAGATGTACCAGAAAAAGTCGTGTTGGAAAACCCTCAAGCGATAAAAAAGCTTCATGAAGATTACATACGAGCCGGTGCGAACGCCATACTCACCTCTACTTTTGGGGCAAACGACGTTAAGCTTTCAAAATTTGGCCTGGAGAGCCACCAAGAAAAAATAGTTGATTCTGCCGTTAGAATCGCAAAATCGGCTTCAAATGGATCCTTGATATTCGGAGATATAGGCCCAACGGGAGAGCTGCCTTATCCCATTGGTGAAATGAAATTTGACGATTACTTCAACACCTTTAAAAAGGTGGCGTCGCTTATCTTAAAAGCCGGAGTCGATGCCATCATCCTTGAAACGTTCACGGATATAATGGAATTGAAAGCCGCCGTGTTGGCGGTGAGAGAACTATCCAAGGAGATCTTTCTCATAGCTCATCTCACCTTTGATGAAAATGCGCGCTCTCTTACCGGCACAGATCCAACCAACTTTGCGCTTACCTTCAACGATTTAGATGTCGATGCGATAGGCGTGAATTGCTCACTTGGTCCACAGGAAATTCTTCCGATCTTCGAAGAAATTTCCAAATACTCCGACAAAATGCTGGTTGTGGAGCCAGACGCCGGAGCTCCGATTTTAAAAAACGGCAAAACCCATTATCCGGTAGGGCCTCAAGATTTCGCTTTTTACGTTGATTCTTTTTGGGAGGCAAAGGCAAACATAATAGGCTCCTGCTGTGGATCCGATCCAACTTACACGGCTGCCATTTCCAAAAGGGTTGGAAAACGTTCGCCCATAAAAGAAGAGGCAAAAAAGGTGTTCGCTTTCACATCGCCAACCGACATAGCCGATCTCGATGACTTCGTTGTGATAGGAGAAAGGATAAATCCAGCCGGAAGAAAGAAATTACAGCAGCACATGAAAGATAAAAATATGGACGCGGTTATGAAAGTGGCCACCAGCCAAAAAGAAGCGGGCGCAAAAGCTCTGGACGTCAACTTTGGCCTTGAACAATTCGTGGACGTTGGGTTCATGTCCGATACCGTTAATTCAATAGCCTACAAGTTAGGAACTCCAATATCCCTTGATATTCAATCTTTTGAAGCGTTGGAATACGTGTTAAAAAGATATCCTGGGCGCGCGTTGGTAAATTCAAGCAGGGCTGATGAAGAAGAACTCGCCAAGAAGTTGGAATTGATAAAATCCTATGGCGGCATGTTGGTGGTGCTGTCTATGGAAGAAGGCGTTCCAACATCCTTTGAAGATAGGAAAAAAGCCATAGAAAAAGCGTTGAAGATGGCGGAAAGCTTTGGAATTTCGAAAGAGCGATTGGTCTTTGATCCCATAATTCTTGCGGTTGGCGCGGGAGCATCTCCAAAGGAAACTTTAAAAGCGATAGAATATTTAAACGAATCTGGCTTAAAAAGCGTGGTGGGATTGTCGAACATATCTTTTGGAATGCCCAACAGATCGTATTTGAATGCGGCTTTTCTGGCTATGGCAGTTTCTTGTGGATTGAATTCCGCGATTATGAATCCAAAAGATCAAAACGTGATGCAGATGTTGGAATCTTCTCTCATTCTTAACGGAAAATCTTTGGAATTGAAAGTGCAAAAAGGCGAAGGAGATACCAACCAACTTGTAGATCTGATTCTGTCAGGAGAAGAAAAAAAGTTGTTGGACTACGTTGACGAACTTCTGAAAGCCGAAGAACCGTTGGACGTTATAGAAAATCATCTTAAACCAGCCATGGATGTTATTGGCGACATGTACGATAAATCCAAGATCTTTCTTCCGCAACTCATCCTGGCAGCGCAAACCGCGCAAAAAGCTTTTGAAAAAGTTCAATCGCTCTTTGAAAAGAAGGAAAGCTCCGAAAAATTCGTGATAGCCACCGTAAAGGGAGATGTTCATGACATAGGAAAGAACATAGTGGCAACTATACTGAGAAGCGCAGGTTACGACGTTGTGGATTTGGGAAGGAACGTTGCGCCCGAAAAGATAATCGATGCCATAAAATCTGAAAAGCCGGTGATGCTTGGCCTTTCCGCCATGATGACTACCACCGCTCCTAAAATTCAAGAAACCATCGAAAAGATGAAAGAAGAAGGAATATCTCTACCGGTAATAGTTGGAGGAGCATCGCTGAATGAAGAACTGGCAAAAGATCTTGGCGCCGATTTTTACGCTCAAAACGCCACGGATGCGGTTAAGGCTCTTAA
>NZ_JBPNHS010000006.1:0-19647 GCF_054006115.1 Mesoaciditoga sp.
TCAAGGACTATTTCAAGCATCCTCAGCAATTGCCTTAATGAACTTATTGTAAATTTGGGACCCTACCAGCGCTAAAGAAATTAAAGGAGCTACATTGTTAGGAGATTCATGGTTTACTCACTCATACGTTGTTGAAGCCGCTGTAAGTGGTTCAAAGTGAATTTCATCGGGAGAATGAAATCGAGCTTCAAAGTCAAAATAGATTCATCTGTTATGAGCGTAGGTGAATACCAAAAGAATTTGGATATGACCCAAGTACAAGAAGCGAAAATAAATGTTGAAAAGATGCGTGTGCATGAAAGAATATCTTGTTTTCAAGCGTTTAGATTCATCTTAAAGCATGTTGTTTGTGAGAATGAAACTGGCGAGAGGATAACACTCATAAGTACGGATGTGAATCTCAGTGGTGTTGAGATAGTCAAGAATTATCTTGAACGTTGGAAGATAGAAAGCTTTTTTATTAAGATGGCAAAGCAAGAGCTTGGACTCAAAGACTGCAAACTTTTGAGTGATGCGGCTCAAGAGCATTGGATGTTGTTAGTCATCTTAGCGTACATGATTTTCAAAGATCATGAAATGTTGTTGAAAGAGAAATCCAAAAATGCGACGAAGAAAGATACATTTGAAATGATTCACGATGCGCTTTCGCATCTAAGGTCAAAGATGAAATCTGTGAAAAGGAACTTCGAGCTCCTTCATTCGAGATTCAAAATGCCAGAAGCCACGCCTGTTTTCGACACGTAACATTGTTTGTAATATTTCTCGTAACATATTTTGTAATGTTCACGCACAACATGAGTTTGTGATTATCTTTTACCCAACGAAGAAGAATATAGCGCTATTTTTGGGAAAAATATTCCCACCGCAACGGTTAAAATATTTGAAAAACTGGGAGAAAAAGGCGCAAAGTACATCGAAAAAAATGAAGAATATTCTATTCCCGCTTCACAAGGAGGCAAATTTTCGTTGGGATGTGGTGATGCTTTTGATACTGCCGTTTTGTACGGTTTGCTCAACAATAAAACACCTCTCGAGGTTCTTAAAACGGCAATTAAAGCTGGTACAGCCGCTTCCTTCATTAAGGAAAGCTCTACGGCTGTTGTAGAAGCCATAGAGAACGTAAAACACTATTTTGAACTTTAAACTGGGTACATCTTATAAGGAAACTAATTTAACTTCTCACAACTTTCGGCATATTCTTCTTTTAACTCCTCGATTAGCTCTTTGACTGATACGATCTTGCTTATGCGGTAAGCATTTGCTCCCGCAAAAGTAAATCCATCGTCCAGTTTTCCTTCTTTGGCATTTGTCAAAGCACGAGCTATACAGTAAGGAGAGGTCCTGAAATCACAAGTTTTTAAGCACTTCCACGGGCATTTAAATGGTTTTCTTATTCTTTCCTTTTCTACGTCTTCTATGAATTTGTTTCTTATGGCCCTGCCCGGCAGTCCGACTGGGCTTTTTATTATCTCCAAGTCTTCCTTTTTGCATTTTAAGTACATTTCCTTGAATTTCTGGGAAGCATCACACTCGTAAGTGGCGACAAATCTGGTTCCCATTTGAACACCTGCTGCACCCATTGAAATGTATTTACATATATCCGAACCGTCAAATATGCCCCCCGCCGCTACAACAGGGATTTCCTTGTTGAATCTTCTTTCATACCCCTTAACGGTCTCGAGGATCGGAGGAAATATTTTCTCCAAAGCGTAGTTTGGATCGTCTATCTGTTCCTTCTTAAATCCCAAATGTCCACCAGCCATTGGCCCTTCCACAACCACTATGGAAGGAACATTTCCATAATTTTTGGCCCAATAATCGAATATTATCTTTGTCGCACGTGCGGAGGAAACTATGGGAACTACCTTGGTGAAAGGTTCTTTTTCTCCTTGAGGCGTTACTTCTTCTGGAAGTTTCAAAGGAAGACCCGCACCCAAAAAGACGAAGTTAACCTTTTCCTCTGCCGATATTTTTATAAGTTCATTGGCATCCGTTAAGGCCATCAGGACGTTCACACCTATAAGGCCATCGGTCATCTCTTTGGCTTTTCTTATTTCTTTTCTCAGAGCACGTCTGTTAGCACCCTTGAAATTTCTTTCAAAATCTTCTTCAAACATTCCTATACCTGCCGCTCCGATGACGCCTATTCCTCCTTCATTGGCAACAGCCGCCGCCAAACCTGATAGGGATATTCCCACGCTCATTCCACCTTGAATTATAGGCACTTCCGCTATATATTTTCCAACCCTTAAGGGAGGCATATATTTTTTATTCATCTTTCACCTCTTAAATATTTTTAGCCTTTTGCCTTTACCCGTTCTTTAAGCTTTCATCCAGACTTCCATCTGGCAACATCCAATCTGGATGATACTTTTCACTTTCTTCCATTTGGTACCTTACACAGCTTTTCCAATCACCAAAACAATACTTTTCTACCCATTTCTTATCTATTTTCCCTGCTTCATAAAATCTTTTCATTGGACAAACAGGATACCATTTACACGTTTTATACATTTTAAAACTCCCTTCTTAAGTGAAATGACTATTTGATTTTAACATTCAATCTTTCAAAAAACGAATTGAACAATCTCAATTATACGTGTTACTGTAATTTTTGGACTCTGTTGTTTTCAGTTTTTTATCGAACTTTTATTTTATCTACTTTTAAGTGTTGAATATATGGAATATCCCTGTCAATTTGAAAGTTAGGAGTGCTTTTTGCGAAAGTCAAGAAAACATTTTCCCCATTTTCTGAAAATTCAGATAAAAAGTCTACATCTTTTTCATCAGAAAGTCCGGGAACGTAGGTCATCCTAAGTTCATAGGAAACCTTGTATTCTCTCAAGATTTCCACCGTTTTTTCTACCTTTTCCCACATGTTAATATCTATCCCGGTAAGAAGCGGATATTTTTCTGGTCTTGATTTTATATCAACAGCGAAATAATTAGCAATTTCCAACATATCTTTTACCATGTTTGGATTTGAACCGTTAGTATCCACCTTCACTAAATAACCAAGCGATTTTAAAAATTCAACAAACTTTGGAAGTTCTGAATGAATGGTTGGTTCTCCTCCAGTAACACATATAGCATCAACTCTTTTTCTTATTTTTCCTCTTAATGCCATTTTCACATTTTCCATATTGTCATCAAGCGATTCCTCACCGTAAGCTATTTTCCAATTATGACACCAAGGACACCTAAAATTACATCCAGAAGTAAACACCACTGCTGATGGTCTTCCCGGGTAATCAACCAAGCTAAATGATCTTAAGCCAGCTATCCTCATTTTTCAGTAACACCTGTCTCAATTTTAAACATGGATCTTTCATTGAACTCTTGACGTTTCCCGTCATTCCAATTTTGAACTGGTCTATAATAACCAACAACTCTTGAGTACACTTCACATTCTTTTCCACAGTAAGGACACTCAAAATGTTCTCCCGGAATGTATCCATGTACCGGGCAAATGGAAAAAGTTGGAGTTATCGTGATGTAAGGAAGAGGAGTTCTTTCAATAATTTTCTTTACGAACATTTTCAAAGCTTTGTAATCTGTTATTTTTTCCCCTACAAAGAAATGTGCTACAGTTCCTCCAGTGTACTTAGGTTGTAAGTTTGATTGATGTTCAGCCACTTCAAAAGGATCTTCACTTGAGGAAACAGGGAGCATTGTCGAATTTGTGTAGTACGGATTCTCTTCTGTTCCAGAAGTTTTTATATCGGGATAAAAAGATTTATCTATTTTAGCAAGTTCATAAGATGTGCTTTCCGCTGGTGAAGCTTCAAGATTGTAAAGATTTCCTGTGATAGTGGTAAAGGCTTCTAATTTTTTTAACATGTAATCGAGAACTTGCTTTGCGAAATCCATACCTTTTTCAGTTTCTATTCCAACACCGAGGAAATTGAGAAGGGATTCGCTCATTCCTACAAGACCTATAGTAGAAAAGTGATTTGCCCAATATTGACCTGTACTCTCTTTTATCGTTCTAAGATAGAATTTTGTATATGGATATAGACCTTTTTCTGTAAAAGCTTCCACCACTTTTCTTTTCCTTTCAAGAGATTCCATTGCTATTTCCATGACGGAATCAAGTCGCTCAAAGTATTCATTTTTCGTTTTTGATAGATATCCTATTTTGGGAAGGTTTACGGTGACAACACCTATGGAACCCGTCAGCGGATTTGAATTGAATAGACCTCCACGCCTTTTTATCTCTGTAGTGGAGCTTTCATCCTGATTGACAAAATTAAATGACAGCTTTTCCAGATGTTCTTTAACATCTTTGTTGTTAAGTCTAAGTCTACAACACATGCTTCTTGTATCTTCTGGATCCATATCTGAATTTACAAAATTCGCAAAATATGGAGTTCCAAATTTCGCGGTCATCTGCATTATCATATTCACAATTTCGCTATCCCATTCAAATGATTTTGTGATATTGTAAGTTGGTATCGGAAATGAAAATGGACGTTCGTCACCGTCACCTTCAAGCATAACCTCTATGAACGCCCTATTCAACATGTTCATTTCTTCTTGAAAATCTGAATAAACTTCTTTCCGTTCTTTACCACCAATTATCACGTGTTTTTCTCTGTACAATTTTGGTACGATCAAGTCCATTGTTAAATTGCTGAAAGGTGCTTGAAATCCGGCCCTTGTAGCAACATTCATGTTAAATATGAATTCTTGCATGGCTTGTTTAACCTGATCGTAGGTGAGATTATCGTATCTGATAAATGGAGCAAGAAGAGTATCAAAACTGGAAAAAGCCACAGCTCCCGCCACTTCTCCTTGAAGGGTATACAAAAAATTGACTATCTGCATCAAAATAGTCGAAAAGTGCTTTGCAGGTTTTGAAGAAACTTTTCCGGGTACCCCTTTTAAACCAACTCTTAATAAATCTTCTAAATCCCAACCAACGCAATATGCGGATAGGTAACCCAAATCATGTATGTGGAACCATCCCTCTTCATGAGCTTTTTTGATCTTTTCATCATAAACATGGTCAAGCCAATATCTCTTTATTGCATTCTTATAAACATGGTGTTCAAGTCCTTGAAGTGAATATCCCATGTTTGAATTCTCTTTAACCTGCCAGTCGCTCTTATAAATGTAATCCTCTACAATTTTTCTTATATTCATATAAACACCCCTCATTTCAATATATAGTATTTATACCAAACATATATACTATATATAGTATATAAAAACGATATAACTTTGTCAAGTATCAAGCAAGTATTATTTCGATATCTCTTAAATTAATTGCTTTATTTCCATACAAAATCTCTGAGTTCAAGACAAATTCATTATCATCACGAAGATGATCATTCCGAGAAGAGCAAAAGGGTAAACTGCTCCATATCCTCCTACCGTTTCTTCACTTTTTGTGTTGTCGAACGCAGCTCCAAGACCCGGAGTGCTTGTCATTCCACCACATAGAGCTCCTGCAAGTAAGTTCCAATTCATTTTGAAAACGAATTTCCCTATTAGAAATCCAAAAAAGATTGGAATAAATGAGATTAAAAAGGCGAGAAACATGTAAATAATTCCTGTACTGTTGAAAGAAGTTACCGTTGTGAATCCATATTTTAATCCAACAATTGAAAGAAAGAGCAGCAATCCCAGGTTTTTAACGTTGTTTAGAATTTGATTGTTCATGGAAAAGTTAAACGGCCCCAAATTCTCCAAATAACCGAAAAAAAGCGAGGAAGTTAAAGTTCCACCTGTAAGACCTAAACTAAAAGATGATATTTTGAGTTTTCCCAAGACAATCCCAATGATCACAACTAAACTAAAAGCCATGAAGTCAAAAGTACCCTTTTCTTCACCTTTTGTTTTTTTAGACGATTCTGTACTTCTAAAGCTTTTTCTTTTAAGCAAAATTGGCACGAGGGACATAAAAACAACGACAACCAAAACACCCGGGACATATCCGAGTGCGTACCCGTAACCTATCAAACTTTCCGATGAAGGCGTTGAAGATACGCCAAGTGCTGCTGCCAATCCAGGTGAACTTGTCATTGCACCTGTGAATATTCCCAAAAAAATGTACTTGCTTCCGTGAAAAGCTTTTTCCAAAAGCAGGGTAAAAATCATCCCAATAAACGTCATAAAAAAACCCAACAAGAGGAATTTTAAACCATACTTTTTGAAAAGTCCCCCTATGTCTTTTCCTGCAAGCAAGCCCACCGCTGAGATAAAAAGTATTAAGGAAAAGTGAAAAAGCTCTCCAGAAATGTTCAAATTTGACGCTTTAGAGAAGTATCCAGCATGTTTAAGAAATGCCGTTATAAGCCATCCCTCAAAAAGTCCAACAAAAAGAGCTCCTGAAAAGCCCAATTTAAATTTTCCTATTTCAATTTTTCCGATTCCAACACCAATTAAAATTGTTGAAAAAATCAAAAAGAATTGGTTTGATAAGATCTCATACAGCATTTCTTTTCTCTGCTTTTAAATAAGCTCTGGTATTGTTTGAGCAACAGTTATTCCCAATTTCTTTAATTCTCTTTCTTTGTATTCTACACTTCCGAAATATCCAAGAACTATTGCACCTGCATGTCCCATTCTCTTGCCTCTTGGGGCAAATCTTCCTGCAAAGAAGACTTTTATTTCTCCTTTATAGCCTATATCAAGGGCATGCTGAATACCATCTATTTCTTCATTTCCTCCCAATTCGCCTATGATCCTGACTTTTGTTACGTTTTCTTTAATTAACCAATCAAAAACTTCTGCAATTGAAGTCCCCGTAATGGGATCCCCACCTAATCCGATGGCGACTTTTATTCCGCTTGAATGCAATGAGAGATAATTCGAAACTTCGTACATTAAAGTGCCACTTTTAGATATAACAGCTATATCTCCAGGAACGAAAGCTTTTTCCGGCATGATGCCTATTTTACTTATTCCGGGCAATATCAATCCTGGACAATTGGGTCCGATTATTCTTACATTTTTTTCTTTCGCAACATGATATAAATGTAAAGCGTCATACTGAGGAATGTGTTCGGTTATAATCACAATTTTCTTGATCCCAGCATCGATAGATTCCAAAACAGCATCTTTTGCGTACATTGCTGGAACGAACACCACTGAAGTATCAACGTCATATTTAATTACTGCATCTTTCATACTATTCAAAACAGGTATCCCATCAGTGTCCATCAGTTTGTTTCCTTTTGAAACCCCACACACAATATTTGTACCATATGCCTTCATCTTTAAGGCGTGAAACGTTCCATATTTTCCCATTCCTTGAACACACACTCTTTCTTTTCCTGTAATCACATCTCATCACCTGCCACAGCGCTTTTCACCATTGAATACATGTCGTTGTAATAATTAATATGATTTTTTTCTAATACCTCTTTTGCTTTTTCTTCGTTTGTCCCGGTTAACCTAACGTAGAGCATGTAATCTGGGTTTCTCTTTTTGAAATCGACAATAGCCCTCGCTATTTCATCGCATTTTGTGATCCCGCCAAATATATTCATAATGGTTTTTCTAATTCCATAACCTTTAAGTGTTTCAAGTGCAAACACTGTAACATCTTTGTTAGCCCCTCCGCCAAGGTCTAAAAAATCAGCTGGCTCACCGCCGAAAAGCTTAACCATATCTATGGTTGCCATTACTATGCCGGCTCCGCACCCGATTATTCCTATATTTCCTTCTAACTTAACATAATTAAATGGATAAGGATTTTCTTCTGCAAATTTTTTGACCCAGGATTGCCTGTAAATTGCTGAATCGTCTAAATAAAAAACTGCATCAAGTGCTATAAATTCTCCATTTTCCATTTCGCCAAGAGGATTTATTTCAAGAAGTGTTATATCTTTTTCTAAAGCTATTCTTCTCAAAATAAGAGCAATTTTCGCGGTTCTTGGATCAATATTTTTTACCATCCTATCGAATTGCCCTTTGACAAAATTCTGTGAAGTTTCCACATCAATTCCGCCGTCATTTGAGTATATAAGAGAGATATCCTTCTCATCCCTATCAAGAATTAGTGAAAGATAATGTTCGTGTTTTGTTGGAATTTTTTCTTCAACCAGCACCCCAAATGGAATTTCATATTTTATCTTTTTTCCAAGAAGAATTTTGAGTCCATGTTCAAACTCTTGAGGCGTATTGACGAAGAGCACACCACCATTTTTCATTCTGCTTCCAACCAAAACTTGAGATTTCAAAACGCAAGGAAGAAAAAAATTCTTTGGAGATTCTCCTTTTCTTACAAGGAAGGACTTTGGTACGGGAATTCCGTAAGAGCGCATGATCTCTTTAGAAAGAAATTCATGCAATTTCATAAAATCACCTCCAACAATAAAATATCTTCTCACTCCTCCCTAGAGGTTGAGAAGCTCTCCGGATAAAGGCAGGTCTCCCGACTCTCAGATCATCCTACTTTCTGCGCCTTCCCAACAAAAAGTCAGTGGCTATTGCAGATTTCGTCCCTGATCACGGTGGCTGGGCCGTGATAGATTTTCACTATCTTCCCTATTAAACTTATTAAGTACCTTTACCTTCGGAGGTATTCAATTTTTAAGTTAATCGGATTATAACATTTCGATCGCAGTTAATCAATCCAGTACATGATAAAATTTGTCGTTGAACTCCACGAACTGTAAGTAAGGAAACCTTCTTTCAAGTTTTTCCCTTATCGATTTAGAAAAGAATTTTTCCGTATCATCATGCTCGATTGCTATCATTGCCATCTTATTTTGAACCATCTTCCTTATGTCACGATACTGAACATCTCCAGTAACGTAAACATCTACATCGCTTTTCAAAACATCATCTATCAGCGCCAGTCCATTCCCCGTTCCAATTGCAACTTTTTGAATTGGCTTTTTCCCATCCCCTACAATTTTCAAAGTGGATGCGCTGAGTTTTTCTTTTACCTGCTTGGCAAAGTCATTTAATGACAAAGTTTTTTTTAACACTCCTATTCTTCCCATTCCATGCGGGCTACTCTGATCACCGTTATGATGCTGCAAAGGGTGCATATTTTCAAGACCTATAAGCTTTCCGACGTAATCGTTCAATCCCCCTTTCACGGAATCGTAAGCCGTGTGAATACTGTAGATGGTTATGTCATGCTTCAACGCCAGGCTCACTATTTCGCCGTACCAATCAGATTTTAAAACGGTCCTTGAAGGGATAATTATTGGCTGATGATGAGATATAACGATTTGACAGCCGCGTTCTATCGCCATCTTAACAGTTGTCGGTGTAACATCCAGACAAGTCAAAATACACTTGACATCCACATCTGCGCCTTCAATTTGAAGACCATTGACGGCATCGTATTTTTCTGTAAGATTTAATGGTACCAGCTCTTCAAATATCTTTAACGCTTCGCTAACTCTCATTTCAATTCCTCCAATTGCCATTTTTTTATATTATAAATCGAAGCCGAGGGCGGGGGCTCCCTCGGCTCGCTTCGTTGGACGCGCTGGTAAGTATACCATCACTTAGAAAGTTTATAGAAATCCAATCCAGCCATTAAGCTCATTGGATTGTAATACCAACCTTTTACCCATGTTCTTTCAACATGATGACCGAATGGTTGAATCATGTAAAGTTCCACGGCGTAATCATGTGCTTTCGTTGCGAGCTCTTTGTAGAGCTGGGCTCTTTCTTCTGGAATACTTGTCTTCATTGAGGCAACTATAAGAGGATTGAACTCTTTCTTCGCCAATTTCTTAAAGTTCTTTCCCAGGAAAGCTCCATAAGTTCCAAAACTGGAAAGAAAAGGCTGGGCAAAATCGTAAGCGTCTGGGTAATCCGCCGTCCATCCCATAACGAAGAATGGAAGCCTTCCCGCGAACACATCATCAAGATAAGATGCCCACAATTCGCTTGCCACATTTATTTGGAACTTTGGATTGATCTTTCTAGCATAGAACTTTATCATTTCACAAGCCAACCTTCTCTGCTGGTTGCCGGTGTTGTAAACTATGGTGAATTTAAAGCCTTTTTTCCACAATTCACCGTTGTAAGCCTTTTTGAAATACTCAGTGGCCTTTTGCAAATTGTAATCGTAAGATGGAACGTCTTTGCTGTAACCAAGTAATCCTTTTGGAATGCAACTGTTAGGTATCATTCCCTCTCCATTCCACACTTCATTTATGTATTTTTCATATGGGAAAAGGTATTCAAATGCTTTTCTGACATTTATATCACTGAAGAAATCTGGCGGTATACCGTTTCCATCCAGCTTTCCACTTCCAATGAGGGATTTGCCTTTTGCGTTGACATTGAAATTGAAAAATCCACTGACTATTTCTAGAGTTGGGAATCCTTTAAGCACGCGAACTCCATCCATTTTCTCTACCTGAGACATGTATTGTTCTGGAACGTATATTATGTCGGCGTTTCCACGTTGAAGATCAAGTTTTCTGGTGGTGAATTCGGGCACGCGTTTTATTATCGCGTATTTTACCTTTGCCGGTGTATTCCAATAGCCGTCAAATCTCTTGAAGACTATCTCCCTTCCTCTTGTCCATCTGTCCAACATGAATGGACCACTACCATTTTCTATGGAGTAAAGGGGATCTTTTTCACGTGTTGGATTGTTGTATTTCCACCAATTTTCCGCCGTCCCCGGCCAAGCACCATTCTTGATCGCCCATTCTTTATCTTCTATACTTGTCCATCCAGCGTAATGCGCCAGCATTGAAAGAAATGGCGGGTAAGGATGGGGAAGATGGATTATCAAAGTATCACCATTTATTTCAAAGTCTTTATCCATCAACTTGAATGTCTTCACTATGGCATCTTTATACTGCGGTTTCAACATTTTGTTCTCATCAAACATATCTTTCCATTTGACACCCGCAAATTTTTCAGCCCATTGAGTTATTGAATCGACGTAATTTCCGTCTATAGTCGGAAAAAGCGCTTCGGCGATCATCCAGGCGGCTCCACCACTTCTATCTAACACGAGAAGCCTTTCAAATGAGTATTTCACATCTTCCGGTGTGAGAATATCGCCGTTATGAAATTTAACACCCTTTCTTATATGGAAAACGTATGTTTTTCCATTATCAAGAATGGTTCCATCTTTC
Organism: Mesoaciditoga sp.; assembly: GCF_054006115.1. Classification (NCBI taxonomy): domain Bacteria; kingdom Thermotogati; phylum Thermotogota; class Thermotogae; order Mesoaciditogales; family Mesoaciditogaceae; genus Mesoaciditoga; species Mesoaciditoga sp. The sequence continues at coordinate 11,070 of NZ_JBPNHS010000006.1, forward strand.
ACTGAAGGAACGTTCGTTGAAATCATCGGAAGATAATTCTTCAAACTCGTTCCATCGTATTGAATTAGGTTATCGTACATCTGCGACACGGCTTCAACCGAAGCGGTATCGTAACACCATGCTGGATCAAGCGAAGGTATGGTTCCAGTCGTTTCTTCGATTATGGTATCTGGATTTGCCATCCCACTCGCAAAGATGAATACCCCCATCATCAAAATGATAGCGGTTAAAAACAGCATCTTCTTCACATCTCATCCCTCCATTTTTTAAAATTGGGTGCCTTCATAAGAAGGCACCCCGATATGCTCTTCTCAAAGTTTTAGTACTTCGATAAGGCGTAAAAGTCTTCCATTCCTCTAAGCATAGGATTGTAATACCATCCGTGTATCCAGCTTCTTTGTACATGATTGCCTAACGGCTGGAATAGCCACATTATAGCCGCTTCTTTGTAAGCCTTCACGGAAAGTTCTCTGTATATTTTCAGCCTTTCTTTAACGTTTGTCGTTTCTTCGGCCTGTTCTATTAAAGGATCAAATTCTTTCTTTGCCAATTGTTGATATCCCTTTCCAAGCGTCAATCCATAATAGCCGTTACTGTAAAGGAAAGGATATACAAAGTCATCGGCATCAGGATAGTCTGCAAACCAACCTGTCATGAAATAGGGTAGCTTCCATTCCAGGCGATCTCTTACGTACGAAGCCCAAATCTCAGATTTAACCTCTATTCTGAATTTTGGATTGATCTTCCTTGCATAAAAACTTAACATCTCTGCCACTTGCTGAGTTGTTACACTGCCTGTTATGTACACAACGGACATCTTGAATCCCTTTTTCCATAATTCACCGTTGAATGCCTTTTTGAAATACTCTGTGGCTTTTTGCAGATCGAAGTGATACGTTGGAATTGTAGGATCATACCCGAATATTCCCTTTGGAATAGGACCATTTGGTTGAATGGCGTTGCCATTCCATACTTCTTTTATGTAAAGTTTATAAGGGAACATGTAAGAGAACGCCTTTCTAACGTTTATATCGCTAAAGAAATTCGAAGGTATACCGTTTCCATCAAGTTTTCCGCTTCCAACGTATGGATTTCCCTTTGTGTTAATTGTGTAAGTCATAAAGCCAGCATCTTCTCCCAATATTGGAAGCCTCTCGATGACCTCAACACCGGGAATGTTTTTCACCTGAGGAATGTATTGCTGTGGGATGGTTACTATATCGGCATCTCCGTGTTCAAGCATCAATTTTCGTGTGGTGTACTCTTTCACAACTTTAATTATGATGTTTTTGATCTTAGCTGGTTTTCTCCAATATCCATCAAATCTGTGGAGCGTTATCTGTACGCCTCTTTGCCACTTTACCAAAACGTAAGGTCCTGTGCCATTGGCAATTGAATAAAGGGGATCCTTTTCACGGACTGGGTTGTGATATTTCCACCATGTAGAAGCTTTCCCATCCCACGCTCCATTTTCAACAGCCCATTTTTTGTCTATTATGTAAGAACCACATATACCATGTGCGAGAATGGATATAAGGGAAGGATAAGGTTTCGGCATGTGAATGATCACATCATTTCCTTTTACCTCTATCGATTTATCCAGGACATTGAAGGCTTTAAGAATGGCATCTTTATATTCTGGTTTAAGAGAACCATTTTCGATCATGTCACTCCATTTTTTCACGCCAGCGTATTTCACCGCCAAATCAGCCAAGCTATCCACACCGGTGAGTGGCCTTGTAACCATCCACGATGGACCACCAGAACGATCGAATATTACCAGTCTCTCCAGAGAATACTTCACATCTTCAGGTGTAAGTACATCTCCGTTATGAAATTTCACATTTTGGCGTATATGAAATATGTACGTCTTGCCGTTATCAAGGATCGTTCCATCTTTTACAGAAGGAACGTTGGTAGAGAGCATCGGTAGAAATCGAGATGTGCTTGAAGCATCGTATTGAACCAAACTCTCATAAATCTGGAAATCCACGTTGTTGGACGGTGGCGAATAGGGCCAAAACGGATCAAGACTCACTATATCGCTATCCGTCAATTGAATGATCGTATCCGGATTGGGAACCGTTGCGAATGCAAGAGCTCCCGCAAGCAAAACCATTAAAAACGTTAAGAAGAAATAACGCTTGGACAAGATAAACACCTCCCTTTATTTTCAAACACCACTCTTGTTACCATCCAAAGCATGAACTTCCCCTCTCACCATCACAGCGTTCACCGTTAAATCTGATGGATTCACAAAAAGTATATCCGCTCTCTTCCCCCTTTCAATTTTTCCAGAATTGAATCCAAAAAAACCAGAAACATTAGAAGTGAACATCCTTAAAGCCTCTTCAACGCCCATTCCAGTTTTTACACATTCTCTGAACGAATTCAGCAGAACGGAACAATCTGATACTCTTATAGAATCCAAATCTCCATTTCCATTAAAAGAAGGCAAACTTCCTTGCGCATCGCTACTGATAAGGACATGTTCCAAATTCACATCCTCTTTTAAAAGGAATTTCACCGCTTCTTTTACAGAAACGCTTCCACTTTTTTCATCAACTGCCGTTAAATCTATGTATCCTCCACTTTTTACCCATTTCGCTGCATCTTTTAAGAGTTCGTAATTCCTATTCACATGGGTGGGAAGAAAGACATTTTTGTTTATTTCCCCATCCTCAACGGCTTCAAAGAGCAAAGAAAGCTTGGTTGGTAATTTGCCCACATGGACTATTATCTTTCCGCTTTTCTTTCCTATCAACGAAGAAACGTAAACTTCATGAGCAACCCTTTTCAATTCCTTTACATCAACGCCACTGCTCCGTGTATCTGATATAGCCAATTCACCAACACCTATGACAGGTTCGATGAGTACCATATCCTTTTCTATACTGCCGGTGATAGTTTTAACCGGATAAGAATAAGACCCGCTTACCATGTAAGCGTTTATACCATCTTCCCTTAAAGCCATGGTTTTTGCAAAAAGAGATATCAAAGATCTTGTAACAGAATCAGTTCCCAAAAGTCCAACTACACCTGTTACTCCACACTTTAAGAGTTTCTTCGTTTTTATCTCTTCTATTCTTGAAATAAAGCCCGCTTCCCCACCTCCTCCTATTACGTGCACATGACCATCTATAAAGCCCGGAAAAGCGTACATTCCTTTCATATCTTTGACGGGAATGTTTGCGTATTTTTCTTCTTCAAAGATGTCTTCGATTATCCCGTTAGAAATTAGCAAGTTTTTCTTGCCCATATAACGTGGAGAGTAAACTTCTAAATCTTTCAAAACTTTTAGCATATGGCATCCCCTTTTTATGTATAGCAATATTCATGCCATTTTTTAAGTTAAAAGGAGAATGCCATATTCATTGATAAAAGAAGGATTGTAAGAAGGATAGAAAAATAAAATGGATCTTTAATTGGAACACATCGGAATTTAAGCAGATGAAAATCGCTATTTTATCCTCTATCTTTCATATAATTCGTCTCTAAAAATTGGATGCCCATTTCTGTAATTTTGGTTCCATTTCTTCCGCGACTTATGGAGATAAAACCTTTTCTTTGTAGCTTTTCCAGGATTTTCCTTGTTTTTCTTTCGTTCATCCCGCAAGCTTTTGCCACCTTTTGCCTTCCTGAATTACCAATGTTTTTCAAAAATCTTAGAACCCTTATTTCCTCCTCACTTATCTCATCCGATAAAAGCATCCTTTTTGAAAGATACGGCGGAAGTTCATTAAATCCTATCTCACCGGAAAAGAGGTTTCCAACGTAATCGATAAAATTCTCCACTTCTCTGATGTTTCCTGGCCATTTGTATTTTTTCAGCGTTTGTAAAACCTCTTTCCTTATGAATATGTCATAACCATTCTTGCTTATCAAAAAGTTAATTAGCATTTCAAGATCTTCTATTCTTTCACGTAAAGGAGGAAGCCTCAATTGAAACGTGGATATTCTATAAAAGAGATCCATTCTGAATTTGCCGCTTTCCATCATTTCAAACAAATTGCCGTTGGTTGCCGCTATAACCCTGACATTTACGGGTATAAGCTGAACTCCTCCCACTCTTATGATCTCTTTTTCTTGAAGCACTCTCAACAGTTTTGATTGCAAGGCGAGAGAAAGTTCGGATATCTCGTCAAGAAAAATCGTTCCTCCGTTTGCAACCTCGAAAAGCCCCAACTTTCCACCTTTCTTTGCCCCGGTGAACGCCCCTTCAACGTAACCGAAAAGTTCACTCTCCAACAATTCTTCTGAAAGAGATGCGCAATTTATTGGAACAAAAGGGCCACTCCTTTTTGAATAATTGTGAATGGCTTGTGCGAAAAGCTCTTTTCCTGTACCGCTCTCTCCTTCCAACAATATGGGCGCGTCAGATAAAGCCATTTTCTTGGCGAGCTTTATCGTCTTTTGTATCTCTTGCCCTCCCACGATGTCGGTGAATTTTGAATGGGCTATCATTCCTGATTTCTTTATTTTAACCATTCGCTTTCTTTCGATCTCTCTGTGAAGTTCGACAGGGTAAAAGGAAACGATCGTGGTTCCGAAGGGAGTTGTCTTTGAATTCAACACCATTTCCATATCGTTTATTTCCACTATTTCGTTGTGCAATTCCTTGGCCGCATACTTTATTCCAAGTTTTTTCAACACTTTTTTTGCATTTTTTGAAGCATCGCGGCTGTCAATTCCGGCATATTCCCGGGCAAATTCGTTGAAGAAAACGATTTTCCCGTCTTCCTTCGAAAAGGCCATCACCGCCTGACGAGCCATAGAAAGGACAGTTTCCAGATCAAGCCTTATGGCAGCCATATCAAAGAGGAATTTTTGAAGGGCGGGTTGGGTGGATTTAACGGTTTTTGAATACTTGGAAAGTTCTTGAAGATCTTCCCACTTAAACAAATCCAACATGAAGAGTAATTCTAAAATGGTGGAAGGTTCAAATATTCTATCCCCAACATCCACGATCTTTGGCACAAATGAAGGAACGTATCTACTTTCTCCGGGAGTTATGGCTATTTTACATTTTGGAAATCGAACGCATCCAGGATAGTAAGGATAAAATTTAAGGCGAAGACCGAATTCTTTAAAAAGGTTAACGGTTTCTTCGGCAGTTTCTTTCGTGTCATTTACCACAAGCACTGATGTCCCCTCGGGAATGGATTTTAACCTTCTCCATCCAGCGAGTGTTATCGTACGTCTTGGAGTTAAAATGGGGACAGATTTGTTCACAGGAGTTGAAACGTATTTGGCAACAGCTCCCCCCGACAACACCACCACATCCACATCACAAAGCACATTTTTCTCATTTACGATATAGCGTACAAACTCCACCTTACCTTTTAAGATATGCCTAAGCTCGTTCTCCAGTAATTCCAAAACGTTGCTTTTTGAAGAAACTAATCCTATTCTCTTTGGCAATCAAACATCCCTCCTCATGATAATTATATCCTAATACTTGCTCATCCTAGGCGTCGATGTTACAGAGCATTTCAAAAAGGGACTAGATTTCACCCTCGAAGTCCTGTCAGAACGGATTCGCTCTTCTTACCATTCACGACTCACCAACTATACAGCTTGACAAATCAAAATAGCATGGTATATAGTGAAGCAACGAAAATAACAAAAAGCGAAGTGAAAACGTTGAATATTTTGGTAATAGGTGAACTACTTATAGACTTGATATCCAAAGAATACGTCAAAAATCTATCCGAAGCAAAAACATTCGAAAAACACTTTGGCGGCTCACCAGCCAACATAGCGGCCAATCTTGTTTCTTTAGGAATAAACCCCATTCTTCTTTCAAGAGTTGGAAACGATTCCCTTGGAAAGGCGCTGGTTGAAAAATTAAAAAGCCAACATATGGAAACGAATTATATCCAATTCGATCCAATTTATCCAACATCCGTGGTTTTGGTCTCAAAATCAAAAGGTACACCAGATTTTCTTCCATTAAGAGGCGCTGATTTTCATCTTGAGCTTCCAGAAAATGCGGAAAAGCTTATCACAAAAGTGGATTTAATTCATTTTAGCAGTTGGCCCATTTCAAGAGAACCTTCGCGTTCAACGGTTTTAAGCATCATTTCACTCGCAAAAAAACGGAATGTAAAGATATGCTTCGATCCAAATTACAGAAAAATATTGTGGGAAAAGGGAGAAAACGGGACTTATTTTATAAAGAAAATGCTAAAAGATATCTTCCTTATGAAACCCTCATTAGATGATGCAAAATGCCTTTTAGGGGATATGGCACCCGAAAAATATATTCAAGCTTTCCACGAGCTGGGCGTCAAAAACGTTGTTCTAACGTTGGGAAAAGATGGGGCTCTGGTTTCAAACGGAAAGGCAATAAGGAAAGTGCCCTCTCTTGCAAGAAAAGTAGTGGATTCCACAGGAGCCGGAGACGCATTTTGGTCAGGCATGTATTACTCTTTACTAAAAGGAAATGATATATTCGAATCGGCAAAATTCGGAAGCGCCACGGCGGCGTTCAGAGTCGAAAATGTGGGCTCCGACACTCCTCTTCTGAGTGTGAAAAAAATCGTCGAAAATTATCTCCAATAACAACAAAACAAATGATGAGAGGATGAGTTAATTGAGAATGGCGTTTTTCAACCCTCAAGGAAATTTTGATCCGCATGATAGTTATTGGACATCTCATCCGGATTTTGGCGGGCAACTCGTTTACGTAAAAGAAGTGGCAACAGCAATGGCATCGCTTGGGATAAAGGTGGATATTTTCACCAGAAGAATAGAAGATCCTCAATGGCCTGAGTTTTCTTCTAAAATTGATCATTATCCAGGTGTAAGCAACCTCAATATAGTTAGGATAAACTTTGGAGGGGAAAAATTCCTTCCGAAAGAAAAGCTTTGGTCTTATCTAAAAGAATATGTCAAAGGAATAGAGAAATTTTATCAATCTGAAGGGGAAATGCCGGATTTCGTCACGGGGCATTACGGTGATGGAGGTATATCTGCCGCTATGTTTGCCAGTATAACAAATATCCCTTATTCCTTTACCGCTCACTCGCTTGGCGCACAAAAGATGGATAAACTTCACGTGACCAAACAAAACATCGAAGAAATGGACACGAAATACAATTTTTCTACACGAATTCAAGCAGAAAGAACCGCTATGAAGTACTCATCTTTTAACGTCGTAAGCACCTCGATGGAAAGATTTGAACAGTACTCGCATAAACTTTACAAAGGATGGATAAGCGTGGCAGACGATGAAAAATTCAAAGTCATTCCGCCTGGCGTGAATTTGAAAATTTTCAACGAACATTCTTTCGCACAAGATGAACATATGGAAAAAAGATTGGAAAATGTGGTCGCCAAGTACGCCACTTCTTCGAGGATTGGTCTTCCGCTCATAATACTTTCCAGTCGAATAGATCAAAAGAAAAATCACATTTCAGCTTTAAAAGCGTATTTAAATGATGAATGGCTCAAAAATCACGCGAATTTCTTGATAGTCGTTCGTGGCATGAAAAACGTGTATGAAGAGTACAAAAATCTTGAAGAAAATGAAAAAAACGTGCTTTCTGAAATGGTCAATTTGATTCAAAAGGAAAAAGCAGAAGATCGTGTTTTCTTTATCCAGGCAAATGGTCAAAATGAATTGGCTTCGCTTTACAGGATCGCTTCGAAGAAAAAATCCATCTTTTGCAACCCCGCACTTTACGAACCTTTTGGACTATCCATTATAGAGGCCATGGCATGCGGATTGCCGGTTGTGGCAACAAAAAACGGTGGCCCTTCTGAGATACTGAAAGAATCAGGTCAAGAGTATGGAGTGTTGGTGAATCCAGAAATTCCATCTGAAATCGCAAAAGGATTTACAGAACTTTTGAAAAACACGGACGCCTATCTCGCATTTCAAAGAAAAGGGTTGATGAGAGTAAAAGAAAAATATACGTGGAACGCCACGGCTAAAGGATACTTAAAAGCCATAAATGAGTCAAAAGCTCCCTTTAAAAAACCCGAAATTCCGAATTTCTTTTGGGAAGGCAAATTAGCCCCAACGCTAAATCTGTGATATCAATCAAGAGTCTCTGCTGTTTCTGTTTGGTTGAACAAAAAGTGAATAGCAAGCGGCGCACTTACAGAAGAGTATCTGAGAGTGCGTCGTTTTATGAGTCTTCAAATGAGGGGTTCACAAGCCTCGGCAAGTGTTTTGAGGGATGGAAAAGCTTTTAAAATGACTATAACTTCTCGGTTCTCTACCGGATTGTGTGGGTAACATATTTCGAATAATAGCATCCTTTAACATTTTACTACCGCTTTCCAAGCGATCAAGGTGATTTTTTTCGAAGTCTTGTCAGAACGGATTCGCTCTTTTTCCATCTTACGATTCAAAATATGAGGCACGCTCAGACACTCGTCCATGAGTGCTTCGCTTTCTCGGCACGTCCTGTGCCTCTCAACCTCATATTTGTGAATCTCCAGATGGGGATCTCATATGTTCTGACAAGTACTTCGAGGGCGCTTGTCCTTTTACTTGATAACAAGGTATTTTGGGATGATTTTGTTCAGCTGCAACGACAGACAGAATAGAGAATTAGCATGCTTTACC
>NZ_JBPNHS010000007.1:0-68941 GCF_054006115.1 Mesoaciditoga sp.
AATAGCACGCGGACAAACAATGGAAGTGAAAACAAAGAAAAAGAGAATAAAAACGAAACTGGAATAATAGCCATACAAGGAAACGATTTGGCAATAGGGGCGGAAATATACATAGACGGCAAAACATATGGGAAACTCACATTGGCTGGAACGTACATACAATTACCATTAGGAAAACATGAAATAAAAATAGACAGTGACAAAATAAACACGTGGAAAAAAGAAATAGAAATAGACTACGAAAACGAGCTTGTAAAAGTAGAAGTAGACGCGGAAGTTGCGACTGGAAAAGCGAACATATTGACAACGCCGATGGGAGCGGAAATATACGTAAATGGGAAAGACGTGGGACAAGCGCCGTACACATTAGAAGGTCCAGTGAATAAAGAGTATGAAATAAAAGTAGAAAAGTATGGATACAAAGAATTCGACATCTTGGTTAAATTAAAAAAAGGAATCACGGAAAGCTTCACATACACGTTAAAGAAATTGAAGATGTACTCTTTGGAGATAGACAATCCCTTGAATGCGTATGTATACGTGGATAGGAAATACATTGGAAATGAAAGCACTCTTTCGATAAGGGTACCTGTAGGCACGTGTAAAATAAGCGCTAAAAAGGATGAATATGAAGATTATGAAAAAGAGATAAGTGTTCCTCAAATAGCGAACATAGAAATTCTTTTACAGAAAAAGAGTCTTTCTTCTTTGAAAGAAAAAACTCAGAGTTTCAAGAAAAACGCTTTTTGGATTACTGGAGGATATTATCCACAACTCTTTGTAGATATGACAGATATAGGTGATGTATCATTGCACATTGGTCTTGGATATAGGCATTTCTTAAGCAAAAACACTTTTGTAGAGTATTCTGTCGGAGACGATCATTACAAGAATCCATGGGGTACATGGTATGATTGTATGGGAATATACGCCGGAATAGGATATGGAAACGATAATAGAGGGATTTCTGGAGGACTTGCCCTTTGGGAAAGCGGACCTGATGTGGCTTTTCACATTTATTGGACAATGTTTAAGATTGGGAATCTCAGAATCGGTCCAGATGTAACTATAAGCCTTAGTAATCTGTTTTGCTGTGGTACTCTGTATGTTGGATATGTAGGCTTTACATCTGAATTTTAGAAGTGCTTATGCGAAGATATTAAATTGATGCTTTTGTTTGATTGTTACAAATTTTATATGAAGTGAAGGAAGACATTTTTGTAAGCATTATGAAGAGAATTTTTTTGAAATGCTCTGAAGATGTACATGATAAGGCTTGACATGATATGAGTTTTGTTGTAGAATAATAACGTCTGTATAGGGCCATTAGCTCAGCTGGTAGAGCAACTGACTCTTAATCAGTAGGCCGCAGGTTCGAACCCTGCATGGCCCACCAGCGAAAAAGCAGAAGCCACCGCTTCTCACCTCCACCTACGGGGAAGAGGTAAGTGTATAAGTAAAAGTGAAGATGATTTTCTTCAAGTGAAGAAAAAGGGTGGCTGCGCCATCCAATTTTTTTTGTAAAGGGAGAGTGATAAACATAAAAAAAACAGGGCCTTTAAAAAACGAAGAAATTAAGAGTTCCACGGTAAGGCTGATTGGGCCCGAGGGCAATCAGTTTGGAATAGTTTCAAGAGAAGAAGCCCTCAAAAAGGCAAACGAATATGGCTTGGATCTTGTGTTGGTATCGCCAAATTCAAAACCTCCAGTTTGTAAGATAATGGATTTTGGCAGGTACATGTACGAACAGAGCAAAAAACAAAAAAACAACAAAGCAAGTGGAAATGTTTTAAAACAAATGAAGTTCAGGCCGAAGATCGATGAACATGATTATCAGACCAAGTTATCACATGTTAAAAGGTTTTTGCAAAGTGGAAATAAGGTGAGGATCACGATCATGTTCAGAGGTAGGGAAATGGCCTTTACGGATAAAGGAAGAGAAATTTTAGATAGAATAGCGAAAGATCTCCAGGAAATAGCTGAAGTGGATTCACCACCTGTTCTTGAAGGTAGGGACATGAGGATGGGATTAAGACCTAAGAAAGTTTCCGCCAAGGAGGAGGAGAAAAAATGAAAAATAAGGTTAAAACCAACAAAAGCGTGGCAAAACGCTTTAGAGTGACAAAAAATGGAAAGATATTACACGCATCTGCCAATAGAAGCCATAAGAATTATCATAAAAGCGGGTCGCGTAAAAGAAGATTAGACATCGGTTCTGAACTTCAACCGGCTGATAAAAAGAGAATTAGAAGAGCTTTAGGAATTTAACGAAGGATGTGATCTTGTCATGAGAATTAAGAGAGGTACGATTAAGAGAAAAAAGCATAACAAAGTTCTCAAAGCCGCGAAAGGATATCGTGGCGCGAGAGGAAGATTGTACAGACTGGCAAAAGAATCCACAACGAGAGCAGGCATTTACGCTTACGAAGGAAGAAAAGTTAAGAAAAGGGATATGAGAAGCTTGTGGATCACAAGGATAAACATTGCTGCCAGAAATGCCGGATTGAAATACAGTGATCTTATACACGGATTGAATCTCGCGGGCGTAACCATAAACAGGAAGATGCTCTCAGAAATGGCGGTATCGGATCCGGATATGTTCAATTCGTACGTTGAAATCGCAAAAGAACATTTATCCGCTCAGAAATGAGCGGTATTGTTTTTGAAACGCATTGAAGTAGGAGGTGTAAAAATGGCAAAGAAGTACGTATACTTTTTCGGAGAAGGAAAAGCTGAAGGAAATGCAAAAATGAAAGACATATTAGGTGGGAAAGGTGCGAATTTGGCTGAAATGACGAATTTGGGTATATCCGTTCCACCTGGATTCACGATAAGTGCAGAAGTGTGTGATTATTATTACAAACATGATAAGACTTATCCGGATGGATTGAAAGATGAAGTAGAGGAACATCTGAAAAGATTGGAAAAGGTGAGTGGAAAGAAGTTTGGGGATGTTAACAATCCATTGCTCGTTTCTGTTCGCTCCGGTGCAGCCATATCGATGCCCGGTATGATGGATACGATTTTGAATCTCGGTTTGAACGATCAAAGCGTGCTGGGGTTGGCAAAATTAACGAACAATGAAAGATTCGCCTATGACGCTTACAGGCGTTTTATTCAGATGTTTGGGGATGTCGCACTTGGAATAGAACATAGGAAATTCGAACAAGAAATAGAAGCGATAAAAGAAAAACGCGGCATAGAGTTGGATACCGAAATGACCGTAGAAGATCTCAAAGAGTTAGTTGAACGTTACAAGGAACTTTACAAGAGGGAAGGAAAAGAATTTCCTCAGGATCCTATGAAACAGCTGTGGATAGCCATAGATGCCGTTTTTGGTTCATGGATGAACAAAAGGGCAGTTGACTACAGAAGACTCAACCACATTCCAGAAGATGCCCTTCTCGGAACGGCTGTAAGCGTCGTTTCGATGGTATTTGGTAATATGGGTGACACGAGTGGAACTGGTGTTGCGTTTACAAGAGATCCTTCTACTGGCGAAAAGAGAAGATACGGAGAATTCTTGAGAAACGCACAAGGTGAAGACGTTGTTGCTGGTATAAGAACGCCTGAGAGCTTGGAAGGTTTGAAGAAAGTCTCAGAAGAAGCGTACAACGAATTGTTTAGAATATTCGATATCCTCGAAAAACATTACAGGGATATGCAAGACGTTGAGTTCACCGTTGAAAGAGGAAAGCTTTACATGCTCCAAACAAGATCTGCCAAGAGAACGGCAATGGCAGCTGTCAGAGTGGCCGTAGATATGGTAAACGAAGGACTCATAACCAAAGAAGAAGCCATCATGAGGGTAACACCAGACCACGTTGATCAGCTTCTCCATCCGATGTTTGTTCCTGATGAAAAGAAGAAAGCGATTGAGGAAAAGAGACTGATAGCCAAGGGCTTACCCGCTTCTCCAGGTGCGGCTTCTGGAAAGGTAGTTTTCTCTGCCAAATTGGCTGAAGAGCTCGGTGAAAAGGAACCTGTTGTGTTGGTTAGACCAGAAACTTCTCCTGAAGATGTTGCCGGAATGGTTGCCGCTCAGGGAATCCTTACCGCAAGAGGCGGAAGAACTTCACACGCAGCGGTTGTCGCGAGGGGAATGGGCAAGTGCGCCGTTGTCGGATGTGAGGCCATAGAAGTTGATGAAGGGAAAAAGGAATTCCATGTTGGTGATATAACCGTTAAGGAAGGAGATTGGATCTCCATTGATGGTTCAACCGGAGAAGTTTTCCTTGGAAATATAAAGGCCATAAAACCACAAGGACTCGAAGGAAATCTCGCCACCATTCTCGAATGGGCTGATGAGATAAGAAAATTGGGTGTAAGAACCAATGCGGACATTCCAAGGGATGCCAAAGTTGCGAGGGCTTTCGGAGCAGAGGGAATTGGATTGTGCAGAACGGAACACATGTTCTTCGATAATGAAAAGATCCCTGTTGTGCGTGAAATGATCGCTTCTGAAACAAAGGAACAGAGAGAAAAGGCACTTGACAAACTTCTTCCAATGCAGAAAGAAGATTTCAAAGGCCTTTTCAGGGAAATGAAAGGATTACCAGTTACCATAAGGCTTATAGATCCACCTCTCCACGAGTTCCTTCCAAAAGAGGAAGAAGCGCAGAGAAAACTTGCCAAAGACTTGGGAATAAGCTTTGAAAGGGTTAAGGAAATAGTTGAATCTCTTCAAGAATTCAACCCAATGATGGGACATAGAGGATGCCGCTTGGCGATTACCTATCCTGAGATAGCGGTCATGCAAACAAAAGCCATTATCCTGGCTGCCATTGAATTGAAGAAAGAAGAGAATATCGAAGTTATTCCCGAGATAATGGTTCCACTTGTTGGACATGTCAACGAATTGAAATACGTTAAAAACGTTATAGTGGAAACCGCGGATGCACTTATCAAAGAAAGCGGAGTGGATCTCAAGTATCTCGTTGGAACGATGATAGAAGTCCCTCGCGCAGCTGTTACAGCAGATCAGATTGCAACTGAAGCTGATTTCTTCTCATTTGGAACCAACGATCTTACGCAGATGACGTTTGGATTCAGTAGAGATGACAGCGGTAAATTCCTTAAAGATTATCTTGATAAGGGAATCTTGAAAGTGGATCCATTTAAAACATTGGACAAAGATGGGGTTGGAGAACTCGTGAGAATGGCCAAGGAAAAAGGAAGAAGTGTTAAGCCAGAACTCAAGCTGGGTATTTGTGGTGAACACGGCGGGGATCCGGCTTCAATAAAGATAGTGAACGAAATAGGCTTGAATTACGTGAGCTGTTCTCCTTACAGAGTTCCTATAGCGAGATTGGCAGCGGCTCAAGCGGTTGTCGAATCTAAAAATGGATAATAACTTCATTAAATGAAATGGCACACGCACACTTTGACGTGTGCCATTTTTCATGAAAAAAACAAGTTATTTTTTTAAATAATTCGAAGAGGTGATGATGATCTTATGAACATTTTGGCCTCACTTCAAACGGTTTTTTCAACAAGCGCGCTGTACACTTTTACGGTTGGAAATCTGGTTATGATAGGAATAGCCATTTTCATGATATACGCGTCGTACAAATACCACGCTGAGCCCTTGCTGCTTATACCCCTGGCTTTTGGAATGATCGTCTCTAATATTCCGGCTATTTCATCTGGACTTTTCGCACCTCCCACTGTTGTAAATGGGGTTCATATATCTGGTGGTGTTATGTGGTACATTCAGCAGGGAATGTACACTGGTGTTTATCCTCCTTTGATATTTCTTGGAATAGGAGCCATAACCGATTTTTCCTTTGTTCTGGCCAGACCAATATTGTTCTTAATAGGTGGTGCGGCACAAATAGGCATTATGACCGCATTTATAGTGGCGAAGATGATGGGTTTTAACATATTTCAAGCAGCTTCAATAGGAATTATCGGTGGGGCAGATGGTCCTACTTCGATATTTTTAACATCGCGTCTTGCACCTGATATCTTGGGAACAGTTGCAGTCGCGGCCTATACCTACATTGCCCTTATTCCATTTATAGAGCCACCTATTCAAAGACTATTCACGACGAAAAAGGAAAGACGAATAAGGATGAAACAGGCGAGGGTGGTTTCAAAAAAAGAAAGAATTATATTTCCAATAGCCACCACAATAATCGCGGGTACGTTGGTTCCTAAAGCGTTGCCTTTGATAGGTTTTTTGATGCTTGGTAACCTTTTAAATGAAATCCCGCTCACAAAAAGACTTGCCGATACTGCTGGTCATGCTTTGCTCGACATAGTTGAAATATTGTTGATGCTTTCAGTTGGTGGTACGACGAAGGCTGGAACTTTTTTGACTCCCGGCACCCTTAAAGTGCTACTGCTTGGAATAATAGCATTTGCGGCTTCGCTATCTGGTGGGGTTTTATTTGTGAAATTCTTGAATCTTTTCTTGAAAAACAAGATAAATCCCCTTATAGGAGCAGCCGGTGTTTCGGCCGTACCAGATGCCGCTAGGGTAGCGCAGCAAGTGGCTCAGAAGGAAGACCCTCATAATTTCATTTTGATGCAGGCGATGGGGCCAAATGTTGCCGGTGTCATTGGCTCAGCTTTGGTTGCAGGAGTGTTCCTTTCAATGTTAAAATAGAGACGAGGAGGAGGTGCGCTTATGGCGAAAAAACTCTTTAGCGTGGATATAGACTACGATTCATGCAAATCGTGCGGAATATGTTACTGGGTGTGTCCAACACACACAATAATAGAAGGTGAATTGCAGGCTCCAAAGATATCCGATATGGATAAGTGCATTGGATGTATGCAATGTGTTAATTTGTGTCCGGATTTTGCCATAGAAGTTACGCAAAGAAAAGTGGTGGAAAAGAAATGAATGAGAAAAGATTCGTGATAATGCAAGGCGATGAAGCGTGTGCAATGGGAGCTTTGGTGGCTGGATGCAGGTTCTTCGCAGGATATCCCATAACTCCTGCGACAGACATAGCTGAGGTTATGTCAAGAGAGCTCCCAAAAGTTGGAGGTACTTTCATTCAAATGGAAGACGAACTTGGAAGCGCTGCAGCCATAATAGGCGCTTCTTTGGCAGGTGTCAAATCGATGACCGCAACGAGCGGACCGGGGTTCAGTCTTATGCAAGAGGCTTTTGGGTACGCTTCTATGACGGAAACTCCGACGGTTTTCGTTGACGTTCAGCGTGGAAGTCCAAGCACAGGTCTTCCAACGAAACCAGCGCAGGGTGACATAATGCAGGCAAGATGGGGAACACATGGGGATCATGCGGTTATCGCCTTGTATCCCTCAAGTGTTGAAGAAGTTTACAGATACATAGTGACGGCTTTCAACTTCGCTGAACTTTACAGGACTCCCGTTGTATTTTTGATGGATGAAACGTTGGGACATATGCGAGAAAGTTTTTACCTTCCGTCTCCTATGGAATTCGATATTGTTGAAAGAATTCAAACGAATGAGCTGAAAAACGAAACGGTCTATCAGCCTTTTTTAGAGGATTCGGAATTGTACGATGACATTCAGCCCCTTGTTTCCATGGGAAAATCGAGATTTCACGTTTCTGGATTGTTCCACGATGAAAGTGGTTTTCCCGTCGGAGAGTCAGAAATTGCGTCTCAACTTATGAAACATTTCATAAACAAGATAAAACTTCATCTTGATGACATTCTCATCTACGATACATATATGATGGAAGACGCTGAGTACGTCATAATTGCTTACGGTATAACCGCAAGAAGCGCTTACAGGGCCATGAAACTTGCCAGGGCAAATGGGATAAAGGTGGGCTTATTCAAACCTATAACTATCTGGCCATTCCCTTCAGTTCCGTTAAAAAAGATATTAAACAATGTTTCCGGTGTTGTGGTTGCAGAGATGAACATGGGACAATTCTCACATGAAGTGAGTAGAATAAACAAGCGTCAAGTACCGATGCAAACGGTGTTAAGAGAAGATGGTCAATTGATCTCTCCATTTGATATAGTTAATGCTTTAACCAACCTGTTGGGAGAAAGCGAGGACTGATTTGGCGCTTTTTTTGGCGTTGATAACGATATTTTTCTGGGGGATTTCCTTCGTGGCAACAAAAGTTGTCGTGAAGGAGATCCCTCCTATAACTTTGGCAACATTCAGATTTCTAATTTCTCTGTTAGTGTTGAAAATAGTTGTTCAAACTTCATCTAAAAAGACAAAACTCTCAAAAGAAGAAAGAAAAAACGCCATTCTTGCCGGTTTTTGGGGAGTAACCATGTATTTCATCTTCGAAAATATGGGAGTCAAGTTCACCACTCCTTCACAAGCTTCTTTGATCATAAGCTCCGTGCCAATATTTACCATAATAATTCAAGATGTGCAACGAAAAAAAGCGAGTTCATTTAGGTTATACCTCTTGTCGTTTGTTTCTCTTGTGGGCGTCGCACTCATAGTTTTTTCTCACGGTTTAACTTTCAGTTACGGCATGGTGGGTGATGCTTTTATCCTCATCGCGGCTTTTTCATGGGGAATGTACACGCTTTACGTAAATAAGCTTGAAAGGGCCGATAACCTTCTTTCAACCCTTGCCATGACCAAGTGGGGATTCATCTTTCTCATTCCGTTTTCCACAATAGAATACTTGATCGTTAAACCACATTTGTCGTATGCTTTTCGACCTGATATTCTTTTGTGGCTTTTGTTTTTGGGGATTTTATGCTCAGGATTGGGATACGTTACGTGGAATCACGGTATAAAAACGTTAGGTTCGCGCACGACAAACAATCTTTTGTATTTAATACCTGTTGTTTCCGTCGCTGCGGATTCTTTGATGCTTAAAAATTCCCCTCCTTTTATCGTTTACATCGGAGGGGCACTTATAATGTTTGGGGTTATTCGCGGAGAAAGATTAGCGAGAAGAGAAGACCTTACAGTATCCGATTGATCCTGTTTTTCGCATCTACAACCACGGTTTTTGCTTTGTGTTCTTCATTTTCATCGAAGAGGCCGTAAGCCATTATTATGACTCTATCTCCAAGTTCTCCCATTCTTGCAGCTGCGCCATTCAATTCGATCGCTCCGGAATCGGCCGGACCTTTTATAACGTAAGTTTCAAATCTTTTGCCATTTTCTATGTTGACAACTTGAACCAATTCTCCTTCTTCTATGCCAACAGCTTTCATAAGCGTTTCGTCTATGGTTATGGAACCCTCGTATTCAAGACTCTTATTTGTTATTCTTGCTCTGTGAATTTTCGCGTGAAGAAAAAATCTTTTCATAATTCACCTCTTTTTTTACTTTTCACGTCAATTTTAGCACTTTCGGTGGTGTATAATCAACATTGAGGGATGAATGAATGCTGCTGAGTGTATGGAAAACGAATTTGGGAGAGTTTACGATAGACCTAAATATAGATAGTGTTTCTTACAACAAAGCCAACGAGGAAAAAAAGGCAAAGGCATTTTTCTTTCGTTTGGTAGAACTTCTTTCCGTTTATCTAACCAAAGAAAAACTTGAAAATGTAAAAGAAAAATATCTTAGAGAGTTATCTTTTTCTCTGGCGAAAGCCAACGGTTTTTTTGAGAGTTATTCACCAAAAGAGGGAAAACCTTTTTACAATTCTTTCAGAAATGCGTTGAGGGTGAAAAGAGCCGCTGAAAGCGAGAGAATGTGGCAAAATGCGGTGGAAAAGTGGAGGGAAAATTTCAGTGAGAAATTGAAGATGGCTGTAAAGGAATACAAAGATCTGATCGATGGGGAAAAACGTATCAAAATAATTCAAAATTCGGCGAAGCTGGGGTGGTTTTTTTCACCAGATGTGATTTCAAAGATGCGTTTCAGATCTTCTAATATCAGTTCCAGGAGCATTTACGAAAAGGTCAGAAAAATGTATTCTTCTTCAGAGAAATTGGTTGAAATGAGCAAAAAGTGGTTTGATGTGAAATATTTTTCCAGGAGAAAAAAGATAATAAGATCGATAATAAACGCCTATGAGAGAAAAGAATTGGAACTCGCAATATACGCCCTTCTTCCACAAACCGAAGGAGTTGTGTGGGATTTTTTGTCTCACACCAACCCGATGGAAGGTGAGATGGAAGAGATGATAAAGTTTCAAAATAGAAAATTCGTCACGGTTGAAGCCGTTATGAGGATGATCATGAACATGGTTAGCGGAGAAGACAAAGTTCCTTTTTACAGGTGGGTTAAGTTTGCGGAGTACGACGATTTGAATCATGATCTGAACAGACATGCCATTGAGCACGGAATTTCATCAAGGTTTGGAACGAAAGAGAATTTCTTAAAACTTTTCCTGTTTTTTGATTTTCTTCACTTTGTGATTTCAAAAATGAAAGTGGAAAATGAAAATGTGAGAGAGGTGATAAGAATGTCTAATATAACGCATAATGTCAAGGAAATTCTATCGGAAATACCAGAGTATGTTCACTTGGTGGCTGCCGCAAAGACAAGGACGGCTGAAGAGATAGAAGAAGCCATAAGGGCAGGTGTGAAGATAATAGGAGAAAATTACGTTCAAGAAGCTCAAAATGTTTTTCCGCTTGTCAAAGAAAAAGCGGAATGGCATTTTATAGGAAGCATGCAAAAGAACAAAATAAACAAGATAATTCGTATTTTTGACATGATAGAGACCATAAATTCCTTTGAAATGGCTGAAGAGGTTGATAAAAGATGTGCGAAAATAGGTAGGATAATGCCCATTCTTATCGAAGTGAACAGTGGAAGAGAGCCACAAAAATCTGGTGTCATGCCGGAAGATGTGAAAGAAGTCGTAACTCGCATTTCCACTTTGAAAAATGTTAGGGTTTTGGGGCTCATGACGATGGGACCGCGAACGGGGGAACCGGAAGAGGCGCGCCCATATTTCAAATTGACAAAGGAAATTTTTGATGAGATAAAAGAGGCGCAAATACCAAATGTAAGCATGAAATTTTTGTCAATGGGAATGTCCAATTCGTACAAAATTGCGATAGAAGAAGGCGCTAACGTGGTAAGAATAGGCACAAAGATCTTTGGAGAAAGAATATACAAAAAGTGAGGGGTTGAAGATGTGGCTTCTTATATCCGATTCTCATGATAATCTTGAAAAGATAGATAAAGCCGTGGAGGTGGCGATAAAGAACAACGTGAGTGCGGTTTTCCATATGGGGGATTTCAACTCTCCTTTTGTCTTTTCACATTTGTTGAAGGGGAATTACGAATTCTTTGGCGTTTTTGGGAACAACGATGGAGATCTTTTATTTCTTCAAGAAAAGGCGGCAAACAAGATAAGAAGAAGCCCCGCCGAAGTGGAGTTTGAAGGTAAGAAGATCTTTATGATGCATCAGCCATTTGCGTTGGAAGCGGCCAAATCTTCTCAAATTTACGATTACGTTTTCTTTGGGCACACCCACGAACTTTCCATCGAGAAAGTTGGAAAAACTCTTGTTGTAAATCCCGGCGAGCTCTGTGGATATCTAAGCGGAAAATCGACATGCGTTCTTTTAAATGCTGAAAATGGAAAGTACGAAGTGATAGAACTTTGATATGGCGTTTTCTTAAGAAAAATTGGATAAGATATGCCATTGGCATGGCGTTCTTGGTTTTCATAGATTACCTTCAAATATTGGTGCCGAAGTTCATCGGAAAAACCGTTAATCTTTTGACCATTTCTCCCATAAACGTTCATCTCATTTTTATTTATGCTATGAGCATTCTTGCAATAGCGGGTGGCGTTATGGGGGGAAGATTAGTTTGGAGATTGTTGATAATAGGTGGGGCGAGAAAGTTTGAGAGATTCGCTCATCAGGAGCTTTTCGATAAATTTCTAAGGCTTCCCATCGCCTTTTTTGAGAAAAAAGGGGTAGGAGATTTGATGGCCTACTTCAGCAACGACATCATGGCCGTAAGGGCTTCATTGAGTCAAGGCGTCGTGATGACCACTGATTCTGTGGCAATGACGATCTTTGTTTTTTTAGGGATGCTTACAAGTGTTGATTACAGGTTGGTTTTGATCTCTTTAATCCCACTTCCTTTTGTGGCATTGGCCTCGTGGTCTTTTGGTGGAAAAATTCATTCAAGATTTAAGAAGGTTCAAAAGTCTTTTTCTTCCATAAGCGAGCGCGCACAGGAAAGTTTTTCCAATGTTAAAACAATAAAATCATATGGTGTAGAAAAGAATTTTGAAGAATTGTTCTCAAAAGAATGCGACGGTTTTGTCAACAACAACATTTCTTTGTTGAAGATATCCGCCGTTTTCGATCCGCTAATAGATTTTCTAGCGGCTGTGACTTCTGCAATAGCCCTTTTTTACGGTGGAAGGATGGTCATAGCAGGTACTGTAAGCTTGGGAGATTTCGTTGCTTTTATAGCATATCTTGGTATGCTTGTTTGGCCCTTTATAGCTTTGGGATACGTTGTTAACGTGCTTCAAAGGGGACGAGCATCTTTCGAAAGATTAAACGATTTGATGAAAGAAAAAGAAAAAGAAGATGGAGAAAAGTTTTTTCCAAATTCGTTTGAAGAGCTCAAAGTCAATTCGCTTTCTTTTTCGTATGGTAATGGCATAAAAGTTCTTGACGATGTCAATTTGAATATAAAAAAAGGGCAAAAAGTTGCGATAGTTGGGAGAACGGGATGTGGAAAATCTACGTTGGTAAAGGTTTTACTTAAGCTGTACGAAGTGGAAAGAGGACACATTTTTTACAACAATGTTGACATTGTGGATTTGAATGAAAAATCCTTAAGAGAAAAAGTGTTGTTGGTTCCTCAAGATTCTTTTCTCTTCAGCAGCACCGTTTCGAAGAACATAGCATTTGGATTTGAAGAATTTTCTTATCATGATGTTGAGGAAGCTTCAAAGACGGCTCATTTTCATGAAGAAGTTGTTAAGTTCGATAAATCGTACGAAACAGTGGTAGGGGAACGTGGTGTCACCTTGTCGGGTGGGCAACGTCAACGCTTGGCTCTTTCACGAGGTGTATTCAAAGGAGCCGAAATGATAGTATTGGATGACGTTCTTTCCGCTGTTGATTCAGAAACCGCCTCAAAAATACTGACAGATCTGTCAAAATCTTTAAAAAATTCCACAGTAGTTGTTGTTACACACAATTTGGCATCTATAAAGAACAGCGACCTCATTTTCGTTATGGACGAAGGACATATAGTTGAAAGCGGAAAACATGAAGAACTCATGCGAAAAAAGGGGTTGTACTACGAGCTGTTCATGATTCAGCAGCTTGAAAGGGAAATTGGTGCCTAAAATTCATCTTATTTTTTCATTTGAAGAAGAATTTTTTGGTATTATAATATTCGCTTCACAACTCTTCTTAAAAAGGACATATAAAAATGGAAAAATCTGAAGAGATAATAGAGATTCTGAAGTCAAAACTTTCAAAAAAGTCGTGGGAGATGTGGTTTGGAACCTTCAGCGTGAAAGATATTTCTGAGACGCTGATCACTTTTTCCGTTGGAAACATATTCATAAAAGACTGGCTGAATCAAAAGTACCATAAGCAATTCAAAGAAACAATAAAAGAGGTTTTTGGAAGAGATATTCCTTATGTAATAGAAGACGAACTGGTAAACGAAGAACCAAAAAGAGAAAAAAAGGTTGAAAGGCTTATAAGAAAAAGGCCAGTTGTATACAGTGAATTCAACAAGGAGTACACCTTTGAGAACTTCGTTGTTGGTCCTTTTAACGAGGAAGCTTACGACGGAACTTTGGAAGTGACGAAGACACCCGGAAAGATGAATCCCTTTTTCATTTACGGTGGAGTGGGGCTTGGAAAGACGCATCTTTTGCATGCCATGGGTAATTATCTTTTGCAAAACTCTCCCGACGTGAGAGTGATGTATGTAACGGCCGAAAAATTTATGAACGATCTTATCATGGCAATAAGGAACAATTCAACGCAAGAATTTAGAAAGAACTTCAGGGAAAAGATAGACGTTTTGATGATAGATGACATACAATTTTTAATGGGAAAGAATGGTATTCAGTCTGAACTTTTTCACACTTTAAACCATCTTCTAGATCATTCAAAGCAGATAGTGCTGTGTAGCGACAGAACTCCTACCCAACTTTCGGAGTTTCAACCGAGGCTTGTTTCAAGATTTCAAATGGGCTTGGTGGTAAAAGTTTACGATCCGGACGTTGAAACATCCATGCAGATAGCGAGAACTTTTGCGCAGAGAAACGGAATTCTTTTAAGTAATGAAATGGCAAGGGAAATAGCTTTATCCTCTAACAACGTCAGAACAATTAAAGGTATAGTAACGAAGCTTGCCTTTAAAAGCATGAAAGAGGGAGTAAGTGAAAAAACCGTCATGAAAGCGGTAAGGGACATAGTTGGAAATGTTCCCACTATGAAGGAAAGTGTTTCTGAAAAAGAAGCTTTTTTCCAAATGCTTTCCAGCGTTTTTGACGTATTGCCGGCTGAATTAGACGCGAAGATAAGAACCGCTAATCTTTCGCGTGCCAGACAAGTTGGTATGTATTTCGCGAGAAAATACCTTCATAAAACTTTTTCCGACATAGGTGCATGGTTTGGAAGAGATCACTCTTCAGTCGTTTACTCGTGTAAAAAGGTTGAAGAATCCCTTAGAAAGGGAAATCCAAAGGTCAGAGAAAAGATATTCATCCTTCAGAAATTGTTACACAAGCAAAGCGGTGAGTCGGCAGGATGAATGCATCAAATCAAAGAGAAAGAGAAGAGTACACAGTTTCGTTTTTTGAGAATATAGATCTTTTTCGATGGGCTTTTAAGTACATAAGACCGTATTGGAAGATGTTAACCCTGTCCATAATATTGATGGTTTCCGTGAGTCTTCTTTCTTTAATACCGCCTTTTTTGATGAAAAATGCCATAAATTTTTATCTTCATCCTACAACCTACATGATGATTTCGCATCCAAACCCTTACGCAGTAAAATGTGGGAATAATTACTTCGTGCCAAAGAAAAATGGTCAGTACAAAATCGAAAAAGAGAAAGGCCAAATGTACATTGTAGGGAAAAATCTTAGATATAAAGTTAACGTTTCTTCTTTTGATAGAATGAGAATTTACGAAGTGAGCATTATAGCGTTTGAAGTGTTTTTGATATATCTTTTCATCTTTATCATAACTTATCTTCAGGAGTGGACATCACAGCTTGTTGCCATAAGAACCGTTAATGATGTAAGAAACACTTTATTTTCGCACGTGCTCAGACAGCCAATGAAATTCTTTGATTCGAATATAAGTGGACGTCTTGTTACGAGAGTTACCAACGACGTTCAAAATCTTAACGATATGTTCTCAAAGATAATCGCTTCCACGTTCAAAGATGCGGTATTGATAGCCGGCATTCTTTACGTGATGTTTATGATGAATCCACGATTGTTTTTGATACTGCTGCCAGTCTTCGGATTTGTGGCTTTTATAATTTACGTTTTCAGGTTTTTCTCTAGAAAAGCTTACAGAATCATGAGGGCAAAGCTGGCAGCGTTAAACGCTTTTCTTGCAGAACATTTAAACGGTATGATAGTAACGTTTCTTTTCAACAAAGAAAAAGAGAAGTCCAGAGAATTTTACGTTATCAACAACGATTATTACCATTCATCTATGAAAATGGTTTTCATTTACGCCATCTTTAGACCAACAATAGATTTTACGAGGTACTTTGCCATAACGCTTTTAATATGGTTTGGGGCCAAATCCATAATCGCTGGAAACCTGGAAATAGGGACGCTTTTCGCGTTTGTAAGTTACATTGGAATGCTATTTCATCCTATAAACGACATGGCAGAAAATTTCTCAAATCTTCAGTCATCTATGACATCTGTTGAAAGAATAAAGGGATTGCTGAATAGGCCTCTTCCTCAGAATCCAAGAACTTCTTTTGTTATTAAAAGTGGGGATATAGAAGTTAAAGATCTTTGGTTTTCTTACAACGACGATGATTGGATTTTGAAAGACATTTCTTTCAAAATGAAAGATGGGGAAAAAGTGGCTATCGTTGGACATACGGGAGCCGGTAAATCGACCATTTCATCCATCCTAACGGGTTTGTATGAGTACAAACGTGGAAGCGTTAAGATTGGAGGAGTAGAAGTAAAAGAGTGCCCATTTGAAGAGCTTAGAAAGAAAGTGAACATAGTTCTTCAAGAAGTGATGCTTTTTTCAGGAAGCGTTGAGGACAACATAACGCTCTGGGATAAAAGTATAAGCAGAGAAAAGGTGTTAAAAGCTGTAAAGGATTTGGAATTAGAAAAATTCATCAGTTCTCTTCCCGATGGAATTGAAACGAAGGTTAGGGAAGGAGGAACAAATTTGTCCACAGGTCAACGCCAATTGATTTCAATCATTCGGGCCTTTGTAAGAGATCCTAAAGTTGTTATAATGGATGAGGCCACTGCCAATATAGATGTTGAAACGGAAGCAATGATTCAAAGAGCGATAAAAAAGCTCACCACGTCAAGAACAACATTGATAATAGCCCATCGACTTTCCACAATAAGAGACGTCAGTAGAATAATAGTTATTCACGATGGAAAGATAGTTGAAGAAGGAAGTCACAGCGAATTACTTAAATTAGGAGGAGTTTATGCAAAACTCTACCGTCTCCAGAACTTTGAGAATATCGAAAGCGTTTGAAAAATATATTTTGGATCCTTACACTTTGAAAACTCCATTCTTTGATAGTTCGTATTCCATAAACAGAAAAATCGTGGTAGAAGTAGGATTCGGTAACGGAGAATTGATCACAAGAATGGCAAAGGCCAGAAAAAAAGATCTTTTCATAGGAATAGAAAACTCCGAAATATCTTGCGAAAAGGCTGTAAAAAGGGCTTACGATATGAAGGTTGAAAATGTGAAATTTGTAAGGGGAGATGCAAAGTTTCTGGCAAGAGAGCTTTTTGGTGATAAGAGTGTTGATCTGTTCCTTGCCTTTTACCCAATTCCATGGCCAAAGAAGTCTCAAGAGGGAAAGAGGCTTTTTGAGAAAGATTTTTTGAAGG
Source organism: Mesoaciditoga sp. (assembly GCF_054006115.1). Taxonomy (NCBI): domain Bacteria; kingdom Thermotogati; phylum Thermotogota; class Thermotogae; order Mesoaciditogales; family Mesoaciditogaceae; genus Mesoaciditoga; species Mesoaciditoga sp. The sequence continues at coordinate 16,955 of NZ_JBPNHS010000007.1, forward strand.
TTGTTTCTTCCATTTTAAAAGATTCTGGAAGATTCGTAGCGGTTACAGACGACGCTTTTTATTTTAAATGGACTGTTAATAACTTAAAAGAGCTGGAAATAGATCATGTTACCCATACATTAAAACCGATAAAAGCCACCAAGTACGGAAGAAAATGGGAAAGGCTAGGCAGAAAAAGCTGGTCTATAATTTCTCGTCCAAAAAATTTTGAAATAAATAGGATACTGGAGGGACAAGAGTTGCCTCACGCTCACATCAAAGCAATTTCTGAAGAAGCGGTAAGTAAGAAACTTGAAACGCTCTCTGTCATGAGTTTTCATGAAAACGAATTGTTTGTTGAATTCAAAGGCTTTTTTAAGGGAAGAGATGAGTACGTCTTGAGAGTGATCGGAGTTGATGGTAAATTTCCGCAACTGTACTACATAACCGTGAAACGCAGAAGAGATGGCTGGTTGGTTCGCCTCGATGACGTTGCAAAAGTTTTCAAAACTCCTGCTGTGAAAAGGAGCATAGAATACGTTGCTAACGCCTTAAAAAACTGATAAAGATGGAGTGTAAATAAAATGCTTGCCATGCAACTCGTAACGGTGGCACTTTTCATCTTTGCGTATTATTTCATAATAACTGGAAAAATGGATAAAGCTGGCGTTTCTTTTGTTGCCGGTGCTTTGATCATAGGAGTGAATTCCGTTACCGGCATGGTTCCAAAGCTGGCCATAAATCATGTCGGAGAGTTTGTCGATTTTGATACGATAGCGCTTTTACTTGGGTTGATGGTCATTATTCCGTTTATGGGTGACGCTGGGGTATTTCAATTTTTGGCCGTTTTGGTGCTGAAAATAAGTAAAGGAAACCTCAAATTGCTTTACATTTTAACGGCTTTCACCGTGGCGCTTTCTTCCGCATTTTTGAACAACGTTTCAACAGTTATGGTGTTTGTCCCGGTTATTTTAGCCATTACGGAATCTCTGGATAAGGACCCATTCCCCTTTTTGATGATGATAATTTTTTCTGCGAACTTTGGTGGTGGCATGACCCTAATAGGGGATCCTCCAAACATGATCGTCGGTTTTGCCAACCACTTTTCCTTTATTGACTTCGCCATCAATGCTACGCCAGGCGTGATTATTGCCATGGTGGTGGTACTTTTCCTGTGGCTTAGAAAGGAAAAGAATTACTTCAAAATGCCTGAAAGAGAAAAACGCGAAAATATGGATCCATTTTCGGCAATTACCAATAAAAAGCTTGCCATTAAATCAAGTTTAACGTTCTTAGGCGCGATAGTGGGTTTTGTTCTTCCACAATCTTGGAACATTTCACCTTCAACGGTTGCCATTGTTGCCGCTGCTGTGCTTCTCCTTTTAATAGATGCCGATTCAAAGACCATGGAAAAAGTTTATGCGAGGATAGATTGGCCCACGATCTTTTTCTTCATTGGAATGTTTGCATTGGTGTACGCTTTAGAACAAACGGGAATAGCTGATATGATATCCAGTACTTTATCCATACTCATTCCCAACAATTTTGTTCTGACGATGGTTGTTTTCTGGCTTGCTTTGGTTATGGCATCGATTTTAAGCGCGGTTCCAACGGTTATGATAATGATTCCCATAATCCATGGTTTTGAAAAGATATTTGGCTCTAATTCTTTAGTATGGTGGGCTTTGGTTATGGGACAATGCCTTGGAGGAAACTTAACGATAGTCGGAGCCGCGGCGAATATGGTTGTTGCCGGAATGACTCAGAAACTCGAAAGGGGAAGACTGGAATTCAGTTCTTACTTTAAATACGCACTTCCGGCTGTTGTGCTATCTGGGGCAACGGCAAGCGCTTATTTGATCGCAAGGTATGTGCTTTGATGTCGTGCATGAACATTAAAGAGATATCGCAAATGACTAACGGCTTTTTTAAGGCCGTTTTGTTTTTTGCAAAAGACAAAAGGTAAAGAAAAGCTCGATAGTGCCGATTATCTTTATGGAAGAAAAATGGAGGTGACATGAGATGCGAATAGATGGTGTGCCATCTGCTCCACAACCTATTGAAAACAACAAAGGAAAACACTCTTCCAAAGCAGAAAAATACAACGGAGAGGTTTTCACACACACGCGTGGAAAAGGCGTCGATTTTGAATCGTTCATGGAGGCTTTGAAGTATTCCATGAAAAGTGAAGGGGATAGGCAAAAGCGCGTTATGGAGATCAAAGAGTTGGTCCTTTCGGGCAAATATAGCGTTGATACGGAAAAGCTGGCAAGAAGGATGATCGACGCGATGGGTGGGAAGCTATGATGGAAAAAAAATTGATGAAGATGATGGAAGAGGAAAAAGAAAAGGTTACAGAATTGATAGGGGTTTTAAAAGATAAGAGAGAGGCCATTGAAAAAAATGATACAGTCTCGTTGAAAAGTATTTTGGAAAAAGAAAAGAAGACTGTGGATGCTTTAAACAAAATGGAAAGTGAAAGGTTAGATGTTACCAAGCAAATAGCAAAAGAATACAATGTGGAACCTACCATATCAGAACTATTGGCACACATTGGTGAGCCCCTGCGTCACGATCTAACTCTTATGGCAGCGAGGCTGACCGAATTGCTCAACGAAGTGAGCCTTTTGAATCTTGGTATCCAGCAAATGATAGCTTACAGGCTTGAGGAATTTGACGTTTTAATGGATGCAATTAGAGGAAAAAGGATAACTTACGATAAGTACGAAAAAGGGAAGAGCGGAACGGTTTTCAACAGGAGGGCTTAAATGCCGGAAGCTGGTTTGTTCATGAGTTTAAACACGGGTGTACTTGGAATGTACACCCAACAGATGGCAATGTCTGTTGTTGCGCACAACATTGCGAATGCCAACACGCCGGGTTTTTCGCGTCAGCGCGCCGTAATAACGACCATGCCACCTCTTCCAATGCAAACACTCACCCAAACTAATATGCCCATTTCCTTTGGAACTGGTTCAAAGGTAAAAGACGTTCAGAGAATACGTGATTCCTTTTTAGATTTACAATACAGGCAGGCAAACTCGAAGCTTGGCTTTTGGGATGAGGTTAATACTCAATTTCAGTACATAGAGCAACTTGTTGGTATGCCTGGAAGTACCGGCTTAAGAAGTCAATACGATGAATTTTGGAAAGCCGCTCAACAAGTTGCCACCACCCCTTCGAGCGTGGGAGCAAAGGCGGAGTTTGTTCAGTCTGCGAAAGCTTTGTTGGAAAAGGTTCAAAGCGTTTACAAATCGCTTGAAGCCATGAAAGGCAATTACACCCATCAACTTGAAGCTGAGGCGGAAAACGTTAATTCCATTCTCAAAAATATTGCGGATTTGAATGTTAAGATCAGGGAATCATCGGTTTTGGGAAATAAACCAAACGATTTGCTCGACAAACGGGATTTGCTTTTAGACAAGCTATCAAAGGAAACGAATTTCAAGATGGTCACGTACAAAGATGGTGAAATAGCGATAACGATAAATGGAATAAACGTGCTTTCAGGTCAAAAGTACGTACCGCTTAAGTTCCAACGCATAAATGGGAAGCCCAACAAATCTTTTTTATCCGTTAACAATATTCCCCTTATTCCAACTGAAGGGAAGATAGGCGCGCTATTTCATTTGAGAGACAAAGTTGTATCGAATTACGAAAGTGTTTTGAATGGTTTTATGCTCAATTTGGGTGACAAGGTGAATACGATTTTAAATCAATCGTACGATCAGAACGGAAATCATGGACAGTCTCTTTTTAACTTTGAAAGCGTTCCAGGGCAGACCAACGCACTTTACAGAATAGAGTCTGCTAATCCTCCAGATGGAATTGTTTACGATCCGAAAAAGAAGCTTTCAGAACTCTTTGCCGGAATATCCGGGGATGTTACTCTAAACGTGAATGGCGCGGTGATAAAGGTAAGTGCAGACGATTCTCTGGATGATTTGATATCTAAAGTTAACGCCGCAAAAGTTGGCGTGGAATTTTCTCTCGCTCCACGTGGAAATTTGGTTGTTAGGGCAACTAAAGGTGATAACTACGATCTGTTAAGACAGGCAAATGGAAACGAAAATCCAGTAGAGATAAAAGCTGTAAGTGATGGTGCGAAAGCCTTGCTGAAGTCTCTTGGATTTACGTTGAAAAGTGATTATTCTGTAGATTTAAAACATTACGCCGAAGTTGCCGATGAAACTCAAGCTTTGAGCGTTTCTTTTAATAATCCCGTTTTGCACATGAGTGTGAATTCTTCTTTACTTTCCGATCCGAGCAGAGTGGCTACGGATTTTTCACCACAATTTTTGTCTTCGTCTGCCGTGGGAACGGTTTCTCCAACGGGTGAACAAGGTTCAGGAGGCATGCAGCTGATAGTGGATTTAAAAACTTATGATTACGACAACGTTACCTCAATGGACGGTTTTTTTGGAAATTTCGTGAGTCAAATGGGAATTGAAGGTCAAAACGCATCGGCAATGTACAACAATACCTCCTCGCTTGTCAATCAAATAGAGCACGATCGCCAAGAAGTTTCAAGCGTATCTATAAACGATGAGATGTCTCAAATGCTGTTGTATCAGAACGCTTACACGGCATCTGCAAGGGTTATTTCAACGGTTAATTCAATGATTCAAACGTTGGTTAATATGGTCAGGTGATGAGAAGATGAGAGTTAGCCAGAGTATGATGAAAAACATGCTTATAAACGATGTTGATAACATACTAAAAAGATTGGCAAATTTGCACCATCAAGCGGCAACTGGGAAGAAATTTGAATTTCCATCGCAAGATCCAAGCGGGGCTTTTCTCGCGTCAACTTACGATTCATCTTTAAGGCAGTTAGACGCTTACAAAAACTCACTTGAACAGGTTGAGGGAAATTTGAAAGGATACGATTCGATGCTTAGCCAAATAACATCTTCTATTCAAAGGGTCCACGCTTTAGTAGTTCAAGCGTCTAACGATACAAACACTCCAGCGGATAGAAAGGCTATAGCAGATGAGATAAAGAGAATAAGGGAATTCATAGTAGAAGTTGGAAATACGAAGGTTGGAGATTCGTACCTTTACAGTGGTTCGAAGGCAAGTGTTCCCATAGTTGCTTCTGGGTCCGGAACAAATGAAACTTATTATTACGTTAGCAATTCTGTAACTTCAAATGCCAACTATCTAAAAGTTGGAACTTCTATAGTGAGGACGAATTTGACTTTGCCAGATCTCTTTCACTACAACGGAAGCGTTTCAAACAGTTTGTTGTCTTATACCACCGCCGGCGGGACCACTTTGAGCACTTTTAACGTGACTACAAATAGTGCCATAACTTTGAATGGTGCCATGAAAATAGATCTATCAAGCGGGGGAAAGATTCATGAAAGTGGTGGCACCATAAATTTGGTGGTCGGGAACGCAAGTGGGGCGAGCGTAACTGTGAGCTATTCAGGAGCAACTTCCGTAGTCATAAATGGTAAGGTGATCACTTCGGGGAGCGGTTCTAAAATACTTTCCGCTGGGGCATCGTTAACCATAGTTGGTGGGAGTGTAGATTTGTCAGGAGAATCGGGAGAAAATGAAGCCGTTATCACTTCTTCAAATGTAACTCTTAATCAAGCGTCTGGAAGCAGTGTAACGACTTTGTCTAAAAATACCAAGAGTGCCCAAATAAGAGAAGGATTGTTGGACAAGATAATAAAAGATCTAGATGATAACAACGTTGAGGAAGTGCGAGGAGAAGACCTTAAAGACCTGGAAAGCTATGAAAATTCGCTCGAGAAAGTGACAGCGGATATAGGTTCGAGGGAGCAAATAATTTCCCAACTGATAAACGAAAACGCAAATTTCAACTCGTACATCACGCAATTGCTTTCCAAAACGCAGGATGCCGATATGGTGAAGGTGATTTCAGATCTTTCGATGCAAGAGAATGTTTACAAAGCTGCGTTAGAATCAAGTGCAAAGGCCCTTTTGCCCACTCTTGCAGATTTTTTGAGGTAATACTATGAAGGTAAAAACACGTTTTTCACTTCTTTTATCGCTTTTCTTGCTGTTTGCTGCGGCGAGTTCATTTGCGGCGGGAATAACTTTTTATCTTTCTAACTTTGAAACTTCTGTTAATGTGAATTCCTCCATTCTCACTTTAAATGTTGGTTACCCCTATTCCTCTTTAAGAATTGGCGAAAATTATTACGCTCAGCTTATGTTCAGAGAATCAACTCCCGTTTTTTACATGAAGATGGGCTTAAAGGTTTGGAAAAATGCTTTTTTTTCTTTATCGCTCGGCGCAAAGACAAAAATAGGAAAGATTTCGTATCCTCTGTGTACACAAAAGATAAGTGAAGTTGGAAGAAATTACATTTGGGCTGAGATGGCTATACATGAAGAAAATTTAAAAGCTTCTTTTTCTTACTCGAGGTTTTTTTCAAGCATTGCAAAAAACCTGTCAAAGGGTATTTTCTTCCTTTCACCTCCCAATTCCAATGGTGAAGAAGTTAACGCTGTAATGATGGGAACGGCGTATTCTTTTTTGCTTCAAAAGGGTTTTAGACTTTCCTTGTTGGCCAACGGTACTTTCTATTTTTCAGATGCCTTTATTTTCAAATCGCCAATCTTTGAGTTTGGGATATCTCTTTCCACGGATTTAAAAGAGCTTCAGGAGAATTTCTGAATTCGCTATGAATCTTTCGAATTTTTTAACTCTCAACGTGCGTTAATTTAAGAACTCAACGAAAGGGTAAAGTTGCTTGCTGGATGAGCTTTTTTAACCCTTTGAAGTGCTTGTTTGAAAATATGAGCATCCATTCTGACGGACTTCTAAAAAATATCTTTCGTAAAACGTTCGCAAAAACATGAGAAAAAAAGAAAATTCATTTCAAAGCAAGCGTGCGCGCTCTGGACGATGGTATAATTAAAATATGATAATGAGTATATCAAATTTGAGTATGGCATTTGGAGAGAGAACGCTTTTTTCAAATGTGAATTTATCTTTGGAAAGTGGACGTAAAGCCATTTTGCTTGGACCAAATGGATGTGGAAAGACAACTTTTTTGAAAATAGTGACTGGAGAAATAGAGCCATTGGAAGGAAACGTAGCCTTTTTTGGCAAAGGGCTTGGATATATTAGGCAATTTCGTTTGGAAAAAGATAGAACTTTGTACGAAGAAGGATTATCCACTTTCAAAGAGGCTTTGGATGCTTATGAAAAGGCTTTAAAAAGTGCAAGCGAATTGAATTTGGAATCGTACGATGAACATCTCGAAAAAGCGGAAATGCTGGATGTTTACGCTGTTGAAAAGAAAGTAAGAATGATGCTCAAGGGTGTTGGTTTCACAGAAAAAGAGTTTGGGAGAAAGGTTTCCACTTTGAGTGCAGGTGAGATGACACGCCTTCAATTGGCAAAGTTGTTGATAAACGAACCAGATTTACTCGTTTTAGATGAACCGGGAAATTATTTAGACATTTATGGCATGATTTTTTTAAAAAATGCCCTTCTTTCGATTAAAAGCGCAGTTTTGATGGCGACCCATGATAGGAGTCTTATGGAAAGCGTGGCAGACGAGATTTGGGACATGGATTTTGGCACTGTGAAAGTTTACAAAGGGAAATACCTTGATTTCTTGATTCAGAAGGAGAATTACGTTAAGAGCGTAAGGGCAAAAAAAAAGAACATTTCAAAAGAAATAAAACGTCTTCATGAAGTTGTTGAAAAGTACAAAAAATGGGGTAGAGAAAAAGCGGTAAAGCAGGCAAAATCAAAAGAAAAGCTCATAGAAAAGCTTTCAATTGAGAAAGAAAGGTACGTTTTAAATTCGAGTAAAAAGTTCAACAGGTTGAATTTGAGTGTAAAGAAAGCAACGGAAGATGTTGTATTAAGCGTTAATTCTCTTAAAGTTTTGGCTGGAGAAAAGTACATAGGAACCTTCTCTTTTCAGATAAAAAATGGGGAAAAAGTGGCGTTGCTTGGAAAAAATGGGGTAGGGAAAACGACTTTGCTGAAGAAAATAAATGAAAGGCCACCAAATGTACTGTTTGGGCCTAATACCAGAGTTGCCTACGTCGATACAGTAGGTTCTGAAAGAGAAAAGAGAACTTTGATATCTGTAATATGGGAATTTATGAAAGACAGGCCCGATTACGAAGTGAGAAGATATTTGGGAAGATTTGGTTTCGAAGGAGAAGATGTATTCAAAAATGTGTGTGATTTAAGTGGTGGAGAGTTCGTAAGGTTTGAGATAGCAAAGGCTCTCTTGAAGAAACCAAATTTCTTGATAATGGATGAACCAACAAATCATCTTGATGTTTACATGATAGAAGCTCTGGAAAACAGTTTAAAGAAATATGATGGCACTTTGCTTTTCAGCACCCACGATCTTGAATTCGCAAAACAAACGGCAAATCGTTTTTTCGTTATGTCAGACGGAAAGATCAGTTATTTTCAAGAACATGAAAAAGCGGTCGAATTCATGCAAGAAGCTTTTTCTCGAAGGAATGTGGAAAATTTTGAAAGGGAGAACGATTACGAAAAGAAAAAGGCTTTAAAAAACAAGAAAAAGTCTCTTGAAAGGAAGATAAAAGAAAGCGAAAGGTGTTTCGATTCTCTGGACGAAAAGTTGAAAAAATTAGAAGGTGAAATGCACAGATACGCGAGAGATCACGTTAAATTAAACGTGCTGAACCTTGAAAGAGAAGAAGTGGAAAAGAAAATGGAAGAGCTTTTAAGAAAAATAGAGAATTTAGAAAAAGAAATGAAAAGATTGGAGGAGGAAGCATGATAATAAGGAATGAAATGAATATTTCTGATCTTGTAAAAGTGGCGAGAGAATTTGAGGAAGTTCGCCTATCCGATGAGGCAAAAAAGAGAATAGAAGAATCCAGAAAACGAGTTGAGAAATTTTTGAATTCTGATAAGCCGATGTACGGGATAAACACTGGATTTGGAGCTCTGGCAAATGTGAAGATAGACAAAGAAGACATAGATCAACTTCAAGTAAATCTCGTAAGAAGCCATTCTGCTGGAGTGGGCCCGGTTTTTAGAGAAGACGAAGTTAGGGCCATGATGCTTTTAAGAGCTTTTTCTCTGGCAAAAGGTTATTCCGGCGTAAGAGTGGAAGTCGTTAATGGACTGCTCAACATGTTGAACAAGGGAATAACACCATTTGTTCCATCTCAAGGTTCAGTTGGTGCAAGTGGAGATCTGGCGCCTCTGGCACACATAGCGCTCTGTATGATGGGTGAAGGATACGCTTTTTATAAGGGAAAGAAGATGAAAGCCTCAGAAGCATTAAAGATAGCTGGAATAAAACCTGTTAAATACGAAGCAAAAGAAGGATTGGCTCTGACAAATGGCGCGCAAGCCATAACTGCGGTCTTAGCGTTAACGGTTCATGATTCAAAGATTTTGTTTGAATCCGCGCTTTTAAGTGCCGCAATTGCCATAGACGCGTTAAAGGGATCGACAACTCCATTCGATGCAAGAATTCATGAATTGAGACCACACAAGGGGCAAGCTTACGTGGCAAAAAAACTTCTTGAATACTTGGATGGAAGTGAAATAAGGGCTTCACATTTGAATTGTTCAAAAGTACAAGACGCTTACAGTTTAAGGGCCGCTCCGCAAGTTTTAGGAGCCGTCAAAGATACCATTGATTACGTTGAGAGTGTTGTGGTCACGGAGATGAATTCCGTTACCGATAACCCTCTTATCTTTGATGATGGAGCCTTGAGTGGTGGAAATTTCCATGGCGAGCCAGTAGCTTTGGCAAGCGATTTTCTTGGAATAGCCTTGAGTGAACTTGCTAACATAACTGAGAGAAGGATAGATCGACTTGTTAACCCACTCGTTTCGGAATTGCCAGCCTTTTTGGCAAGTGGAAAATCAGGTCTTAATTCTGGTATGATGATTTGGCAGTACACAGCAGCTTCGTTGGTGAGTGAAAATAAGGTGCTCGCCCATCCCGCAAGTGTGGATTCTATTCCAACATCTGCCTATCAAGAAGATCACGTTTCAATGGGCACTATCGCTGCGAGAAAAGCGAGGATGATATTTGAAAACACCGCTAAGGTTGTCGCCATTGAAGCCATGCTCGCTGCCAGGGCTATAAAATTTCACGAACCTTTGAAAACGAGTGCGTTTTTGCAAGATTATGTTAAAAAGCTGAGTTTAAAGGAAACAGAAGGGGATGCGTATTTGGGAGATGAATTTGAAAGAATTCTTAACCTTGTAAAAGAAGGAATGAAAAGAGGGGGTTGAATGCAGACAGAAGAGCTAATTGAATATCTAAAGTCACCGCAATACGTTCCATCCACAACATCCGTGATTGCCAAAAAGATCGGTAAAGATCCGAAAGAGGTAAACAAGATCTTGAAATTGTTAGAAGAAGAAGATCTAATTTATCGTTCAAAAAATTGGAAGTGGCACGTTGTTTCAGATGGCGAATTGATCGGAGAGATTAAGTTCACACGTTCGGGACGGAAGGCTTTTGTAACCTCTTTTTCTGGAAAAGAAGCGTTAGTCGAAGTGGTGGATACCGCATGGGCGCTTAACGGAGATAAAGTGCTCGTCAAACTCTTTGAAGTTAAGAATGATGATATTCCTCACGGCAAAGTTGTGAAGATTCTTCAGAGGGCTTTAAAGATGATAGTGGGTATTTACAAAGCTCAGGGAACCAATTTTGGCTACATTGCTCCGGACGATTCAAAGATAATATACGAGTTCAGGGTTTCAAAAGATGATTCTATGAATGCAACTGATAAAGATAAAGTGGTTGGAGAGATAACAAAATATCCAAGCGAAGAGTCTGAAGGAATGGCAAAGATTACGGCTGTACTTGGCAAGGCGGATTCTCATGAAGTCGATGTTCCAAGTATTCTCGCAAAATACCAACTTCCAGCTCCTGGAGAATTTCCAACTTCTGTTTTGAGGGAAGTTAGAAAGCTCCCAAAGAAAATAGATAAAGAAGAGCTGAGAAAAAGAAGGGATTTAAGAAAAAAGCACATTTTTACGATAGACGGTGAAGATTCAAAAGATTTTGATGATGCGGTTTCCATAGAAATGCTTCCAAATGGTAATTATTTGTTAGGTGTACACATTGCCGATGTTTCGTATTACGTAAAAGAAGGGAGCGCTACAGACAGAGAAGCCTTCAAAAGGGGAACGAGTGTTTACCTTTTGAATACCGTCGTACCAATGCTTCCATTTGAGCTATCAAATGACCTGTGCAGTCTGGTGGAAGGAAAAGATAGGTTAACCGTTTCGGTTGAAATGGAGATAGATGAATATGGTCGTGTTGTTAAGAAGGATTTCTTTAAAAGCGTGATCAGATCTGTGAAAAGACTTACGTATGAAAAAGTCACCAAATTGCTGGAAGATCCAGATGACAAGTTGAGAGAAGAGATAGGATTTTTGGAAGAAGAATTGAAAACCATGGCGAAGCTTGCCCATACGCTTAAAACGAGTCGTCTCGGAAGGGGTGCCATGGAGTTTGAATCCAATGATGTTAAGGTGATTTTTGATGAAGATGGAAATGTTAAAGATATAGTTTTAAGAAGGCAAAGCATTTCAGAAGCTATGATAGAGGAGTTCATGATCTTGGCCAACGAGGCGGTGGCCGAAATATTCGATATTCAACATTTTCCATTTATTTACAGGGTCCACAGCAGACCTGATCCTGAAGCTTTAGAAAAACTTTCTGAATATTTAAAAGCTATAGGCCTTAAGTTCAAGTTCACAGAAGACATACAACCAATTTTGTTGCAAAGAATTTTAGAACAGATTAAAGGCCATCCACTTGAATCTATAATCCAGCGTTTGTTGGTGAGATCTATGAAAAAGGCCGTTTATTCTGAAACAAACGTTGGTCACTTTGGACTTGCTTCGTTGAATTACACGCATTTTACAAGCCCAATTCGAAGGTACCCTGATTTGGTTGTGCACAGGTTGTTAAAAACATACATAGACAACAAAGGTTTCAAAAGAAAACAAATCAAAAAGTACATGGAGATCCTTCCAATAGTTGCCCATCAGAGTTCAAAAAGGGAGATTGTGGCGGATCAGGCTGAAAGAGACTTGATATCTCTCAAAAAAGTGGAGTACATGAGTCAACATGTAAGAGAGGTTTTTGAAGTCGTGATAACGGATGTGACGGAATTCGGTATTTTCGTTGAGATAACCGAAAAAGCAATAAGCGGTTTGATTCACATCTCTTCTTTAGATGATTACTACGTTTACAATCAAAAGATGGGTGCTTTGATAGGAGAAAGAAAAGGCAAAGTTTTCAAATTGGGAGATAAGCTAAAAGCGAAAGTTTTATCCGTTGACAAGACAAAGGGACAGATCGATTTCGTGTTGGAGGAAGAAGATGAAAGAAAACGAAAAAAGCCAGATCCTAAATCGTCTAAAAAAAATAGAAGGTCAAATAAAAGGCATTCGAGCAATGGTAGAAGGAGAAAGGGAATGCACTGAAATCTTAACTCAAATAGTTGCAGCGAGAGCGGCTCTGGAATCAGTTGCACGAATAGTCGTGAAAGACTACGCCGTTTCATGCGTTAAAGAGATGTCTTCAGATGAGGGCGTAGAGAGAATGGAAAAACTCATGAGGTTGCTTTTCAAGCACCTTTGAAGAATGGAGGGCTAAAAGATGAAAAAGTACCAAAAAACTTTGGTAATGGTGATACTTCTTGCTAGTCTGGTAACCGTCTCTTGGGCTACTCAAGGAGTATTGAACGGTGGGACTAACTCGGTTTCTCAGGTTATGCAGCTTATTCAAAATTATTACTACAACGCTACTTCCGTGAATTACCAGAAATTGGAAGATAGCGCCATAAAGGCCATTGTAAAAGCTTTAGGTAGCAGATTTACGTACTACTTCTCACCGGATGAGGTAAAAGAATTCGACATACAGACATCTTCTAAGTACGGTGGAATAGGAACGGAAGTTACCTACAATTCAACAAGAGATGCTGTGGAAGTGATAAGCCCAATGTATGGTTCTCCAGCGGAAAAGGCAGGAGTGAAAAGTGGAGATCTCATAATTTCAATAGATGGCTCGTCTGTTAAAGCAATGGGATACATTTCGGCTGTTAACGCGTTGAGGGGAAAACCTGGTTCGAAAGTAAAAGTTGAAATTTATCGCCCAAGTGAGAAAGCCACATTGGACATTGTTATAACTCGTGCTCTTATAAAATTGAAGACGGTAAAGTACACCACTTTGCAGGCTTCTGGAACGAAAATTGGTTACGTTAGAATAACAAATTTCAGTGAGACAACTGGAACGGAATTCGAAAAGGCTTTGAACAAGCTTTACGACGAAAAAATTGACGGTTTGATAATAGATTTAAGAGACGATCCCGGTGGTTTATTTTCGCAGGCTTTGGAAGTGGCAAGTGACTTTTTGCCAAAAGGAGATCTCATCGTAACGATGCGAAACAGATACGGTGTTGAAAGACCATACAGGTCATACGGAAACCTCTTTAAGAGGCTGCCCATAGTGATACTTGTCAACCACGGTTCCGCGTCTTCTTCTGAAATAGTTTCAGCAGCGCTGAGAGATAACGGTTATGCCGTGCTAGTGGGAGAAAGGACTTACGGAAAAGCCGCAGTTCAAACTGAGTTCAGGCTTTCAAACGGCGGTTTACTCTTGTTGGTGACCAATCACTACTTTACCCCAAACGGTCAGGACATAAACTTGAAAGGAATAACACCAGACTACGTTGTTAAGGAGTCAAGCTCCACTCCGACAAAGAGCGAGAGTTACAAGGCCCTTATAGAAAGCGTTGTGAGTTCAACCCAAAGTACGGCAACGGTGAATCCAAAAAAGGACGCACAGTTGCGGAAAGCTTTAGAAGTGATAATTCCTGAAATAAAATCGCACATTTTCTTTCCAAGGGATCTGAAACATTGAAAAGAACAATCGCATTCTTGTTGCTTTTTTCTTCTTTGTTTTATACCGCCATTTTTGGCGGAGGATTGTACGGGAAAATCATAGTTCTTGATCCCGGACATGGCGGTGTTGATAACGGAGCGACGGGACCAGGCGGGCTTTTAGAAAAAGTTATCAACTTGCAATTGGCTTTGGATCTAGCCAAATTGTTAAGGGCGCAGCAGGCAACCGTGTACATGACAAGGACGAGTGATAAGTACGTTTACTTACAAGATAGGATAGAATTGGCAAATAAAAAACACGCTGATCTTTTCGTATGCATACATCACAATTCACTGCAGGGGTATCCCAATTTTGACGAAACCGAGGCTTACTATTGGAATAAAAATGATACTTCCAAATTTGCCGCGGAGGAATTGGCAAGCGCAGTTGGAAAAGCTTTGAACTTACGTTGGAAAGTTATAAGGAACGATTTTAAAGTTTTAAGGCTTGCAAAAGTTCCAGCTGTGTTAATAGAAAGTAGCTTTATCTCATGTGTTAGTAGAGAAAAATGGTTGAGAAACCCATTGAACATTTGGAAAGAGGCGTTAGCCATAGATTATGGGATAATTACGTATTTTGAGATGACGGAGGTGAAATGATATGAGAGATTTCGTGTTTCAAAACCCCACAAAGATAATTTTTGGAAAAGGAAAAATTTCAAAATTGGGTGAAGAAGTGAAATCGTACGCCTCCAAAGTGCTTTTGGTTTACGGGCGAGGAAGCGTGAAAAAAAATGGTGTCTACGACGAAGTGACCAAGTCGCTGAAAGACAATGGTGTCGCCTTTGTGGAATTGTCCGGAGTTAAACCCAATCCCGTTTTGAGCAAGGTAAAAGAGGGAATAGAAATTGCCCGAAAGGAAAATGTTGAGGCAATCGTCGCTGTCGGAGGCGGAAGCGTTATCGACACGTGTAAAACTATAGCGGCAGGTTTTTATTACAATGGAGATATATGGGATGCGTTTGTGGGAAAGTACAAAGTGGAAAGATCGCTTCCAATTTTCGTTGTTCTCACCATTTCGGCCACCGGTTCAGAAATGAATGGTGGGGCTGTTATCACAAATGAAGAAACGAAGCAGAAGTTTTCTTTTTGGACAAACGCCAGTTATCCAAAAGTGTCGATATTGGATCCGAGTATTCAATTCAGCTTACCACCAATCCAAACGCTTAATGGCGCAGCTGATGCCATTGCTCACGTTTTAGAATTGTATTTTGACGGTACTCCAAATACGTTGGTACTCGATGAACTTTCAGAGGGAATAATTAGAACCATAATGTCTTCTACGGAAACATTGATAAAGTCTCCCAAAGACTACGATGCAAGGGCAAACTTGGTCTGGAGCGCCACGCTTGCCTTGAATGGTATAAATGGAACGGGAAGAAATGGTGGGGATTGGTCAAGCCATGCCATAGAACATTCTTTAAGCGCCCTTTACGATATAGCGCATGGTTCTGGCTTAGCCGTTGTTTTTCCGGCGTGGATGAAGTACGTTTACAAAGAAGATGTGGCAAAGTTTGCCAGATTGGCCAGAAAAGTTTTCAACGTTTCAGCAAAAGATGATGAGGAAGCTGCTTTGAAAGGAATAGAAGAACTTAAAGAATGGTTCAAATCTATAGGGCTTCCTGTAACTTTGAAAGAGGCGAAGATACCTGAAGATGAGATAGAAAAAGTCGTTGAAAACGCTTCGATGAGAACGCCTTTTGGAAAATTAAAAAGGTTGTATCCGGATGATGTGAGAGAAATTCTGAAGCTCTGTATGTAAAATAAGCAAAAAATATGGACTCTTTTGCCCTCTTATCGCAGAGGGCGCATTTTTCTAGATGTACATGCAAAATTAAAAAGGAGAAGATTTCTTACGTGCTTGATGAGAGAAGTTTAGAAGAGGCTTTAAGCTATTTTGAAGAAAATATAAAAGATTGCACCATGTGTGCGAGAAATTGCCACGTAAATAGGCTTTTTCAAGTGGGATTTTGCGGTCAAAAAGTGAATGCAAAGATCAGCGGAGCACTTCTCCACTTTGGTGAAGAACCTCCGCTTGTTGGTGAAAAAGGTGCTGGCGCAGTTTTTTTTAGCGGATGTGGAATGAGATGCGTGTACTGCCAAAATTTTGCTTTCAGTCATTTGAACAACGGAAAAGAAGTAAGCGATCAAGAGTTGGCGGAGATATTCCTTGCCTTTCAAAAAGCTGGAGCGAAGACGCTGGATCTTGTTACGCCTGAATCTCATCTTCGTTCCATACTTTCTGCTTTGCTAAAAGCTTTGAAGGAAGGTTTTGATCTTCCCGTTGTCTTCAATACTTCCAGTTATGTGAATGCGGAAACTCTGAGAGAATTAGAAGGAATAGTAGACATCTACCTTGCTGATATTAGATACACCAACGACGAATTTTCCTTTAAGTACTCAATGGTGCCGGATTATTGGAAGGTAACAAAAAAAGCCTTACGAGAGATGTACAGGCAAGTTGGCGCTTTTAACGAGGAAAAAATGAAAGGGCTTATAGTTCGACATTTGATCCTTCCAAACGGTGTTTCTGGAACCAAAGAAGCGATGAGGTTTATTGCAGAAGAGCTTTCAACGTCCGTACCTATTTCGCTCATGTCTCAATACTTTCCGGTTTACAAGGCTAAAAAAATACCAGAATTGGATCGTAAGATAACAAAGGAAGAATACGAGTATGCCCTTTCGATTATAGATGAATATGGTCTTAACGGTTGGTATCAGCCCCTTGAGGAAAAGACTCGTGGCGTCTACGCCAAAGCCATACGTGAATTCCTGAATTGGAAAGCAAAATGATATTTGGTTATCCTTTCACAGAACCAGCCGTCATACCAGATATGATTTTATTTTGAAAGACAAGCACTAATACGACTAGAGGCACGGTTACTATAACGGAAGCTGCCATTATCTGTCCCCATGGCACGATGTAGTATCCGGTAAACATCGCAATCGCCACCGGAACTGTGTACATCTGCGGAAGTTGCTCAAACGTTAATGCGAACAGAAATTCGTTCCATGAGAATATAAACGTTAAAAGTCCCGTTGCCACTAATCCTGGTGCTGAAAGGGGAAGCACTATTCTCCAAAACGTAGAAAATTTTCCGCTTCCGTCTATGTAAGCCGCTTCTTCCAATTCTTTTGGCATCTCTCTGAAAAAATTCTGGAGTGTCCAAACAGTCAAAGGAATTGTAAGCGCTATGTACGGTATTATGAGACCAGGATAGGTGTTTATAAGCTTTGCCGATCTGAGAATTTGAAAGAGCGCTCCAAGAATTGATACTTGTGGGAACATGCTTACAGATAGTATAAACAGCATAACCACAACTTTGCCAGCAAATTTCAATCGGGCTATCGCGTAACCAGTTAAAGATCCTATTGCCAAGCAAAGCAAAGTGGCCGCGCCAGCAACTATGGTACTGTTTAGAATATTACGCGCAAAAGGGCGCTCTGTGAAGACTTGAACGTAGCTTTTAAATTGTATTTTAAGGGGAAAGAGGCTTTGGTGCGATGAAAATAATTCCGAGGGTATTCTCAAGGAAGAGACAACCGCCCAGTAAAATGGAAAAAGAAAGTAAACCAAGACAACGATAACTCCAATGTAGAAAAGTATTTTCCTAATTTTTTTCTTTTTCATAAATGCAAACACCTCAGTCGAGTTTGATCTTCATCATTTTGACGTACAAAAACGCGAAAGCACTTATAATTAGAAAAATGGTTACCGATATTGCGCTTCCGTATCCAAAATATGGAGCGATGAATCCTTTTGTGAAGAGTACCCATTGATTGTAAACAGAGATAGTTTCAGTGTTGGCAGCTCCTTTTGTCATAACGTAAACTATGTCAAAAACTCTCATGGCATCTAGCGTTCTGAATATAAGAGCTATTCCCAACGTTGGACGTATTATTGGAAACGTTATGGACCAAAATCTTTGCCACGCGTTGGCGCCGTCTATTCTAGCAGCTTCGTAGAGCTCTTTTGGAATCATTTGAAGACCGGCCAATATCAAAAGAATCATAAAAGGAGTTGTTTTCCACACATCAACACTTATTATTGCCGGCATGGAGGTAGAAGGAAATCCTAACCACACTATTGGATTTTTCACGATGTGAAATTCCATGAGCAGAGTATTCACTATTCCGTAATTGTCATTATACATCCATCTCCACATCTGTGAAGAAACTACGGTTGGAATTGCCCATGGAATGAGCACTGCGGCTCTAACAAAGCCTCTCAATTTGAATTCTTTGTTCAACATTAAAGCAATGAGTATACCCAAGATCGTTTCTATTCCAACTGACCAAATTGTGAAACGAATTGTATTCCACAGATCGTTTAGAAAACGTGGATCGTGAAATAGCTTTCCGTAATTCGACAAACCCACAAAGACCTTACTTTGTGGATACATCAAGGCAAATTTGAAAAAACTGTTGTAGAGTGTTTGTCCTAAAGGCCAGAAAGCTATAAAAGCTATAACCGCAAGGGTGGGAATTATAAAGGCAGCTGCGTAAATTGGATCGCTACGGTGTAAGGGATCTTTTCTGGAAAACATTTCGTCCTCCCTTCGCAAATTTAATAAACAAAGAAGCGGGTAGGACCCGCTTCTTCATCGTTATTGTTCAAGAAGATCTTTAAGTTGTTTTGTGATTTTGGCAACGGCTTGATCGACCGTTAATTGTTTTGTGAGCGCTGCGTTGACGTTAGTGTAAAGTATTTCGGAGATTTGGGCGTATATAGGAGATTTAGGCCTTGGTTCTGCATTTTTGAAAACGGGCCACAGGGATTTGTAGAATGGATTTGCTTTGATGACGGCTGGATTGTTGTAAACGGATAATCTTGATGGGTTCTGGCCCGCATTGATAGCCTTGTAAGCTTCTTGTTGCGGTGAAGTCAAGAATTTAATAAGCTTCACGGCTGCCGCTATATGTTCGCTATTTTTGTTTATTCCAAGCTGCCAACCACCGAGTGTTGCAGAATGATGAACACCTGGGAAACCAGTTCCTTCTGGAAGTGGTTCAACGCCAACTTTTCCGGCAACTTTTGAATCTTTTCCGTTGAGCAGCGGCCAACAATAAGGCCAATTTCTCATGAATACCGCGTCACCATTTTGGAATATGTGCCTTGTTTCTTCTTCCATGTACGTCGTTACACCAACGGGGCTGATCTTGTATTTGTATATCATGTCTACCATCGTTTGAAGGGCTTTTTTGACCATTGGAGAATCAGAAACGACCTGTCCTTTATCGTTTAAGATAGCTCCGCCGTAAGAATGAACGTATTCCATGAAGTCGCATGTTAAACCTTCATATGCGGCACCTTGCCATACAAAGCCTTTTATTCCTTCTTTTTGAGATATAACTTGTGCTTCGTGTATAAGTTCATCCCATGTTTTTGGTGGCTCAAAACCGTATTTTTTGAGAAGATCTTTTCTGTAGTAGAGAAGTCCTGCATCTATAAACCATGGTGCAGCCACCAATTTCCCGTTGTAGGTATCCGCCCTTATGGCACCCGGAAAGAAATCCTTCAATTCGTCTTTACTGAAGTATGGGTTCAAGTTTACGAGGAAGTTTGCAAACGCCGGTGGCCAAATAACGTCCAACATCAAAACATCTGGTTGTGGCATTCCCGCACTTAGGTAAGTTACGTACAAGTTATAACGATCGGTTGAAGAATTTGGCATGGGCATTAAAACAACTTTGATGCCGGGATTTTCTTTTTCAAAAACTTTTATCTGCTGTTGAAGGACTTGGTATTCTCGTCCAACAGCACCCGCCGTCATTACTATGGTAGTTGCAAAGGAAGCGAATACTAACACCCCTATCATTGCAAGAACCAAAAAAACACTTTTCTTCACGTTGATCCCTCCCTTTGATTTTTAAAAAGCCCGGTGGGCTTTTGATATCGTTACGCTGACTCTCTTATCACGATTTTCGTCTGAAAGGTGATCTTCTTGGCTATTTCATGACCTTCGATCATGTTTATAAGCATACGAGCGGCCTCTTGCCCCATACTTTTTCTTGGTTGTTCAACGGTTGTTATTCCGGGATTGAATATGGCCGCTATTTCTACGTTGTCAAAACCTGTAACAGCAACATCATCGGGGATTCTAACTCCCTTTTTTGCCAGCCACTTTATCGTGCCGGCTGCTAACAAATCTGAAGCGCACACAATTGCCTCTGGAAGATCTTTTTTCATCAAAAGATCGACGTACTCTTTTGTTTGAGCTGGGATTTCTTCTTCCCTCTCATCACACTTCCACATCATTTTTTTATCGTATTCTAAACCATACTCTTTCATAACCAATTCGAAAGCTTTAGCGCGTTCAATTTCTGTTTTGTAACCCAGAAAAGACATTTTCTTCCTACCTTTTGAGAGAAGGTAATCTATTATCTTTCTTACAGCTTCTAAGTTGTCCACGTATATGTGTGGTTTGGCCATGAATTCTTCTTCTATTGTAACTATGGGAACATCTTCCGCTTCGGAAATAGCCTTGTAATATCTGTTATGACCAGTAGCCAAAACGATGCCATCCGCGGCTTTAGATTTAACGATTTTAACGTACTTACTTATGTCAAATTTTTCTGGGTCGAACCTTCCCATTAAAACGTTGTATCCTCTTAATTCGGCGTAATCTTGAATGCCAAGCACTATGTCTATGAAAAAAGTGTTAGACATATCAGGAATTGCGGCGATAATTGTGCCAACCACGCTTTTTTTTAAATTTTGCGCCAAAAAATTCGGCGTGTAACCCAATTTCTTAGCGGCGGAGTAAACTTTTTCTTTTGTTTCTCTGCTTACGATTTCTGGGTTGTTGTAAACACGGGAGACTGTTGCAATTGAAACTTTTGCCTCTTTAGCCACATCTTTTATACTTGCCATTTTTCACTTCCATACTTTCATTTTTTAGAAAACGAACATATTTAATGAAAACATTTACATTACATTTTGACACAAAATTTGAAAAGTTCCAAGCCTTATTTTTAAATGAAAAACACAATTATTCTTATTTATTTATGATTTTTCATAATTAAACACAAATATCTTATATTTTATTTAAATATCTCCGTTTTATGACATATATCTATTTATTTCATCTTTTAAATAAGTTTCTTAGGAGCGATGATAAAGTTAATTTTAAAATTCAAAAAAATGATCTTTAGAGTTGATTATGGAAACGTTTTCATAAAAACATTAAGTAAACAAAAAGGCTGGTATGCGCCAGCCTTTCAAAAAAATCAGTATTTTTGACGTTAAGCTTTTTTCTTTGATCTTTCGAAAAGAGCAATTATGAGAACCAATATACCTACGACTAAATCGTTGGTCATATTGATGGTGTAGCTGTGCGTAATCTGCGGTATAAACGCCGCGATTATCATCCACACACCACCGATGAGACCTATGATCCAACCTTGCCACGCGGAACCAGATGGTATCATCATGAATCCCACGATTGCAAGTACGATACCCACGATCAAATCGTTAACGAGGTTCCCAATTCCGAGCATTCCTGGAATGAAAGCCGCAACCACAAACCAGATACCCAGAATAAGTGCAACCCAACCTTTCCAAGACATTTGAAACACCTCCTCAAATTTTATTTTCAAGAACTTCCTTCCATCTTGATTAAGCAAAAAGCGTGCCAAAACTTAAGAAAAATGAATATGCCTATAAAATAAGGATTTATAGCGTAGTATTTTCTATATACAAAAACCAAGTGCGAACAGATTCATCGCACTTGGTTGACTTTTTACTTTTATTTGTGCTTTTTTGGTGCGTAGCTTTTTTTCGCACTTAAGCTCTTTAAATTAAAGTTCGTAAATCTTGGAGAATTTTTTGGTCACGTAATCCATGAAATATTTATGATTAAGAGGTTCGCCTGTAACTTTAACGATAAGATCTTTGGGATCGTAAAGCGCCCCGTACTTGTGTATCTTTTCTCTTTGCCATTCTCTGAAAGTTCTCAAATCTCCGTTTTCTATACGTTTAGAAAGATCTGGTATTTCCTTTTGCGCGGTGGCAAAGAATTGGGCAGCGTAAAGGTTGCCAAGCATATAAGAGGGGAAGTACCCCATTTGTCCTCCTGCCCAGTGAACGTCTTGGAGGACGCCTTCGGCATCGTTAGACGGTTTTATTCCAAAATACTCTTCCATCTTTTCATTCCATACATCTGGTAAATCATCTACTTTGACGCGTTTGTTTATGAGAGCTTCTTCTATTTCAAATCTCAGAATTATGTGCAAATTGTATGTAACCTCATCTGCCTCTATTCTTATGAGAGAAGGCTTGACCACGTTTATTGCCTTGTAGAAATCTTCCATTGGGATGGAAGAATATCTGGGAAATATTTTCACGAATTTTGGATAGAAGAATTCCCAGAATTCTTTCGATCTTCCTATGAGATTTTCCCATGTTCTCGATTGCGATTCGTGAATGCCCATGGATGCACCGGTTCCAACAGGGGTTCCGTAGTACTCTTCATTTATGCCTTGTTCGTAAAGGGCATGACCACCTTCATGCATAGTACCAAAGAGAGATGGACGCAAATCTTTTTGATCGTATTTCGTGGTGATTCGAACGTCTCCCAATCCTATTCCTATTGTGAAAGGATGTTCGGTTTCATCTAACCTCCCGCCTTCGAAATCGTATCCCATGGCATTCAAAGCTTCTATTGACAACTTTTCCTGCAGGGATTTGTCAAAATTTCCTGTAAGTATCGATTCGTCTGGAGCCTTAGCCTCTGAAATTTTTCTTATAAAGGGAATCAGATCTTTTTTCAAGCCTTCTATAACGTTTTTGAGATCTTTTGTAGTGGTGGAGGGTTCAAAACCTTCTATTAAAGCATCGTAACGATTTTCTTCATATCCATACATTTCAGCGAATTCTATTAGATAATCCACTATCTCTTTCAGAACGGGTTTGAATTTGGAAAAATTCTTTTCCGCCTTTGCCTCCTGCCAGATACTTTCACCTCTTGAGCACGCTATGGAAAATTTCTCGAATTTTTCAGGAGGAATCGCTTTTTGTCTCCTATATTCTTTCGTCATGAGATCTACGTTTCTTCTATCAAACTCGTTAAGTTTGTCATATACCCTTGGACGATTGAAATACTCTACAAATTCTGCAACTTTTGGTGCTGTTGACATTTCAAATATCATTCTTGCGAGTTTTCCAACCACATCCGCCCTTGCGGCAGCGCCTTTTGGAGGGATTTTCGTTCTCAAATCCCATTCAACCAAAGAAACGGCGTTGTGAAGCTTGGTGATTTCTTTCATGTAGTCGTACATTTCTTTCGTTTCCATATTTTCACCCCTCTAACAATCTTTTAGAAATCTCGTTGTGACGTTTTACAAGCTCTTGAATGTCATTGACAACGAGATCACCATTTTCCACCACCACGTTACCGTTAATCATGTTGAAATCCACTTTCTTCGCGTCGCACATTAAAATCGCCCCGACCGGATCGTCAAGACCACCGGCGAATTCAAGTCTATTCATGTCGAACGCGATTATATCAGCCGCTTTTCCAACTTCTATGCTTCCAATGTAATCATCCATTCGGAGTACTTTGGCTCCTCCTAGAGTTGCAAATTCCAGTGCTTCTTCCGGAGTTATGGCATCCGCGCCGTATTTTACCCTTTGAAGGAGCATGGCATTTCTGGCTTCCAATATCATGTTTCCCGTATCGTTTGAAGCGCTTCCGTCTACGCCTAACGATATTCTCATTCCTTTCATCTTCGTAATGGGCGCGATTCCAGAACCTAAACGCATGTTAGAAGATGGGCAGTGAGCCACTCCCACGTCATTAGATTTAAGTTTTTCGATATCTTTATCCGTTAATTGAACAAGATGTGCAAACCAAACCCTTGGATTCAGCCATCCAAGCTTTTCCATGTAATCTACAGGTCTTAGACCAAATTTTTCAACGCAAAATTCGTCTTCATCCTTTGTTTCGGAGAGATGGGTGTGAAGAAGGACATCCTTTTTTTCTGCCATTTCCAGTGTTTCGATCATGAGCTTTTCGGTTACGGAAAATGGTGAACATGGAGCCAAAGCTATGCGGAGCATGGAGTACTTGGAAGGATCATGATATTTCGAAATTACCCGTTCGTACTCGGAAAGAATTTCATCTTCACTTTGAACGACAGAGTCTGGTGGTAAGCCGCCATCTTTTTTAGACATAGACATAGATCCTCGTGTGGGATGAAATCTTAGACCGATATGGGAAACACCTTTTATCTCTTCATCGAAGATCTCATTCCTTCCCTTTGGATACAAATAAAGCATGTCACTTGTCGTCGTTACACCACTGAGGGCCATTTCAGCGGCTGCCACT
Source organism: Mesoaciditoga sp. (assembly GCF_054006115.1). Lineage (NCBI taxonomy): Bacteria > Thermotogati > Thermotogota > Thermotogae > Mesoaciditogales > Mesoaciditogaceae > Mesoaciditoga > Mesoaciditoga sp. The sequence goes on from NZ_JBPNHS010000007.1 coordinate 41,168, forward strand.
GCCGCGCTAACGTAAGAGGCTTCTTCGTCTAAATTTTTCCATATTTCATAAAGGTTTACAAGCCAATCGAATAATTTCGAATTTTGAACTTTTTTCACGTTTCGAGTAAGAGATTGGTACAAATGATGATGTGTGTTTACGAATCCAGGAAGCATAACCATATTTGAACAGTCTATAACTCTGTCGAATTCTCCCTTTGGTTCTTCTTTTCCAACGTAAGTTATGACGTTTTTTTCGACTGTTACATAGGCGTTTTCCAATCTTCCCATTGATCCAAACGTTTCTAAATGGGCGATATCTTTGAAAAGGTACTTCATCTTACCATCTCCTTTTTAGATTCTTTTCATGACAATAGAAAGCCTTTGAATGGTTCGAGCTTTTCCAAGAACGTAGATGCTTTCAAAAAGACCCGGAGTGACCGTTTTTCCAAGTAGTGCAACTCTCAAAACTTGAAAGAATTTCTTTTTCGGGATATCTTCTCTTGCGGCAACTTCTCGCATTTTATTTTCTATATTTTCAATACTCCACTCATCCAGTTTCTCTAGGTTTTCTTTGGCAACTCCTAAACATTTTGGAGCGCACTCATTTTTCAAAACTTCTCTTGCCTTTTCTTCAAAAGGAGGTTCTTCACAGAAAAATGGGTATGAAAATTCGTGGAGTACTTTCAATGTGTTCACTTTTTGCCTGCATATTTCGAAAACCTTTTGAGCGTACTCTTCATTTTCAAGCCAAGAAAGACTTTCTTTTGCGTTTATCAACGCCCATTTTTTAAACTCTTCTACAACTTCATCAAGAGGCATTTTTCTTAAATGTTGACCGTTTATCCATTCTAATTTAGAGTAATCGAAAATAGATGGCTTCTTGGAAATCTTTTCGAGTTCGAACTCTTTTATCTTTTCAAAAGGATCGAAGATTTCCTCTTTTCTTCCCCAGCCAAGCAATGCAAGATAGTTTATAAATGCCTTGCTTGTTATACCGTAATTTCTAAAATAACCAACAGATGTGCCACCATGTCTTTTGCTTAAAGGCGATTTATCTGGTCCGAGAATCAATGGAATATGCATAAAAACAGGCAATTTCCAGCCTAAAGCTTTGTATATCATTATCTGTTTTGGTGTGTTTGTAAGATGATCTTCTCCTCTAACAACGTGCGTTATATTCATAAGATGGTCATCAACTACCACAGCAAAGTTGTAAGTTGGATAACCATTGGATTTGATTATAACTATATCGTCAAAGGTAGAATTGTCAAATTCCATCTTTCCTTTTGCCAGATCGTGGAAAAGCGTTTTGCCTTCTTCAACGATGAAATTGACAGTTACACTGTGTCCTTTTTCTTTATAAAGAGTGGCTTCTTGCAAAGAAAAAGTTTTCTTTACGATCTTTTTCGTATCTTCTTTGTCATAAATGGCGTAATAAGCCCTTTGTATACTTACCAGTTTGTCTACGTATGGTTGATAAATTCCTTTTTTAACTCTCTCGCTTTGCCTGTAAGGACCATATTCTCCTCCCACATCTGGTCCTTCATCCCAAGTTAACCCACACCACTTTAGATCGTTTACAATGGAATCCTCGGATTCTTTTGTGGAGCGTTCAGTATCGGTGTCTTCTATTCTAAGTATGAATTTTCCGCCGTTTTTCTTTGCAAATAGCCAATCAAAAAGGGCCGTTCTTGCTCCTCCCACATGAAGGTATCCAGTTGGGCTCGGAGCAAATCTCACTCTGATCATGGATTCTCCTCCAGATTTCTGATTTCTTCCATTATTTCCTCAACACTCCATACACTTTTCAATTCAACGCTTTTTCTTTCATCCAGATATTTTCCCTCTAATAGAACTTTTGTGATTCTATCGGTCCATCCACCGCTTCCTCTTAACAGGAATATTGGAATAGAACGACTGTACGCAGCGAAAAGTTCAAGGGCTGTTCCGGATTTTCCGCCTATGCTTATCACAACGTCGATGTTGTACATCATGAGTATTGAGCGCATTGAAAAATCCATACCAGTACTCAAGGCAAAAGTAAGATGATCATTCCCACTTTCCAACCCTGGTAGTATGCCTATAACTCGTCCTCCTTCTTGTTTTGCCGCTTTCGACACTAATTCCATTATTCCATCTCTTCCTCCACTTACAAGTACATGACCGTTTTTTGCTATTGACTTTCCAACTTCTTCACAGATGTTTTCAAGAGACTTCACGGGTTCTTCGTTTACATTTCCGGAATATCCTATAACTCCAACTCGCACGTGTAACACCTCCATTTACGTTAAGATTTTACCACAATAGAGACAAAGGCTGTTCCACTAAATGCGGATATCCTGACATGTGTATCAATGCTACAGATCGTTTTAAAAGAGATTAAATCTCACCCTTAAAGTATTTGTCAGAAAATATGAACTCTATAATGTTCAAAAACGACATGGAAGGGTAATAATTTTCACTGCAAAGACTTGACGCGTAAGGGCGTTTTCAGGTATAATCACAACGCAAATTTGTGCAAGTTATGGAGAGATGGCCGAGGGGTCGAAGGCGTACGCCTGGAGAGCGTATGAGCGGGAAACCGCTCCGTGGGTTCAAATCCCACTCTCTCCGCCAGAGTGAGGGCTCAAGGCCCTCATCTTTTGTTTACAGGGAGGAACCAAGTGCCAAAAAAGAGATTTTCACAGAATTTTTTAACCGATCCTTCAATAGCAAAAAAAATTGTAGAAAAAGCTGGTGTTAAAAAAGGAGAAACGATTTTAGAGATAGGTGCCGGCAAGGGAATTTTAACACGTGAACTCTTAAACGCTGGTGCTAAAGTGATCGCCTTTGAAATTGATAGGGATCTTTTTGAGAGATTAAGAAGGGAATTTACAGGCAAAGAAGTGAAATTCATCTTTCAAGATTTTTTGAAGTACGATGAATTCCTCTCTTTTGATAGATGTGTTTCGAATATCCCATACAACATAACGACTCCCATAATAAAGAAATTGTTTTCCTGGAAAACTAACGATATCACTTTAATGGTTCAAAAAGAGTACGCAAATAGGATTTTAGCCCTTCCGCGAACGAAAGATTACGGTTCTTTAACTGTTTTTGTGAAAGCGAGATATGAGGTGATGAAGCTTTTTGATGTCGAGAAAGGATCATTTTTTCCTTCACCTTCCGTTGATTCAACAGTGATAAAATTAAAGAGGACGAATAAATGGGTTTCAATGATAAAGGATGTAAAAAAATTCGAAGAGATAGTAAAAATGGCCTTTTCTCATAAACGTAAAATGTTGAAAAACAATCTTTCTTCTCTTGGGATAGATAAAACATTCTTAACAGATCTTGGAATTTCACCGAATTTGAGGGCTCAAGAGTTAAATTTAGAAGATTTCATTCACATTTCAAATGCTGTCTGTATGAAAGAACGTGAAGAATTCTAAAGTTGTGTTTTTGCGAAAAAAGTCAAAATGATATAATAAAACAAATTTAAAAGTTATTTTACAACGACTCGTGTGCCGATAATTACAACGAAGATATTAAAAAAAGTAAATAGGGAGGAGTGCGATTCTCCATGGATATGAGTCAGTACTTAAGTGTTTTCGTAGATGAGGCAAAGGAAAATCTTCAGGGGCTAAATGACGCGATTTTAAAACTTGAATCAGATCCATCTTCGCAAGATGCCATAAACGAGATATTTCGTTTGATGCATACTTTGAAAGGTTCTTCGGCAACGATGGGATTTTCAAAGATGTCGAAGGTGTGCCATGCCTTGGAAAATCTCTTAGATAAGGTGCGAAGTGGTAAACAAAAGGTAACTGAAGATTTGATAGATTTGCTCTTTTCTGGAATTGATATGCTGAACGACACGGTAGAAAACATAGAAAATGGTGGGGACGATTCTGAATTGGACGTTGATGAGATAATGGAAGAAATTTCCAAAAACAGCAAAGCGGCGTCTGCTTCGTCTGAACCTGAAAAAACCGAAGGAGCTAAAGAAGAACCACAAGGGGAAAGTGCCAAAAACTCTGTGAAAGAAAATTCAAATGAAGTTGAAAAAACCGAGAGCGAAGAAATGGAGTTTGCTGACGACGAATTGGAAGCTGTGCGTGACGTCGCACAAAAGGCATTGGATGAAAAATTAAATGTTTACAAGGTGGTCATTCATCTGGTAAAGGATTCCGTTATGAAATCGGCAAGGATGTATATAATTTTTCATAGAATAGAAGAAAATGGTGGCCAGATAATACATTCCGTTCCTTCAACTGAAGAAATAGAAAAAGAGAATTTTGACACGACTGTGGAGCTTGTGGTTATAACCTCTATGAAAATAGAAGAATTTCAAAATCTTATTTCTAACGTTTCAGAGGTGGAAAAGGTCATTATCAAGCCATTTGATTTAAATGAAAACAAAAACATTTCCAAGGAAAATGAACCAAAGAAAGCTGAAGAAAAAAAGAATCCATCTCAAGTTAAATCTAATGCGACTCCAAAAGTTACGGACAGCGCTAAAAGAAGGGCTAAACTTACTCAAAGTGTAAGAGTTGATGTTGAAAAATTGGACACGCTTATGAACTTGATGGCCGAGTTGGTCATAAGCAGAAGCAGAATAGAAGAAACTCTTAAGAAGTACAAGATCAAAGAAATAGATGAAAGTCTTTCACAGCTTGGAAGAATTACGCTTGACCTTCAAAGCATCGTGATGAAGATAAGAATGATACCTGTTTCTTTTGTGTTTGACAGATTTCCAAGAATGGTTAGAGATCTCTCAAAGAAATTGAATAAGAAGATAAATTTTGTGATTCGAGGTGAAGACACAGAACTCGATAGAACTGTTGCCGATGAGATAGGTGAGCCGCTTGTTCACATGATAAGAAACGCCATAGATCACGGTATTGAGTCTGAAAAGGAAAGAATAGGGGCCGGCAAGCCACCGACGGGAACGGTTACCCTCTCTGCCAGGCAGGAAGGTGATAGCGTTATAATAGAAGTCGATGACGATGGCAGGGGATTTAACAAGGAAAAAATAATAAAAAAAGCGTTGGAAAAGGGGATAATTCAAGAGTACGAAGTTGCGAGTTTAACTCCAGAAGAGATCTTCAATTTGACATTTGAACCGGGCTTTTCAACGAACGATAATCCCACGGAAGTTTCCGGTAGAGGAGTGGGAATGGACGTTGTTAAAAAGACTATAGAATCGTTAAACGGAAATGTTTACCTTGAAAGTGTGGAAGGGAAAGGAACAAAGGTTATCATAAAGTTACCGTTGACGCTTTCGATAATTCAGGCGCTCCTCATTGAAGTTGAAAAAAACGTTTATGCCATTCCAATTTCTGCCATTGATAGCACACTTGCCATTGAACAAAAGGATATAAGAGACGTTGAAGGGAGAAAAACCGTCCTTATCAGAGGTGAAATAGTACCGGTTATCGACTTGAGAGAAATATTCAATTCAGAAGTTAAAAACGAAAAAGCCGATCTGGTCGTTACCAAATACAAAGAAAAGAAATACGGTTTCATCGTGGATCGATTGCTTGGCCAACAGGATATAGTCATAAAAGCACTGGGAAAACTGTTCAAAGATGTTAAAGAATTCAGTGGGGGGGCAATACTCGGTAATGGGTCTATAGCACTCATTATTGACGTTCCTTCTTTAATCCAGAAAGCACTTTCGAGGTGATGAAGGTGAATGTAAAAGACATGACGGCTCCATTTGAAATTTTGGGTTTCAAATTTGGCGAACATGAATATGCGATAGAAATAAGCATCGTGGAAATGATAGTTGAAGAGAATCAAATTACACCTGTACCGAATTCTAAGTCTTTCATAAAAGGTGTGATGAATTTACGTGGTAGAATAGTGCCAGTCGTGGATCTCAGAAACATTTTAAATTTAGAGTATTACGAAGACAAAAAAGATGCGAACGTTATCGTTACCAAAATAGATGGAACCGAGATAGGTTTTCTGGTTGATGGGGTTACCGAGGTTATGTGGGTAAATCCAAATGAAATTGATTCCGGAATAAAAGTTGAGGAATCCAAGTACTTCAAGGGTGTTGTAAAAAAGGGAGAAAGGCTTCTTATTCTTATAGACGTCTCTGCGTTCATAAACGACGAAGTAAACGAAATTTAAGGAGGAATGGAAATGGCTAAGAAAGTACTTATAGTGGATGACGCGGCATTCATGAGAATGTTACTCAAAGACATCGTAACAAAAGCAGGGTATGAAGTGGTTGGAGAAGCGTCAAATGGGGCAGAAGCCGTTGAAAAATACAAGGAGTTAAAACCCGATATAGTTACGATGGATATAACGATGCCAGAAATGAATGGAATAGAGGCTACCAAAGAGATTATGAAGATAGATCCAAATGCCAACATCATAATGTGCAGCGCTATGGGACAGCAGATGATGGTTGTTGAAGCGATTCAAGCAGGGGCAAAAGATTTTATAGTAAAGCCCTTCCAACAAGGAAGAGTGGTAGAAGCGCTCTCTAAGATAAGTAAGTGAGGTGTTAGATGTGGCTTCTGCCACGCCAACCTCCACCTTGGTAGGCCCAAGTTTGATCTTCTTTTTTTCAACTGTAATAATAATAGCGGCTTTGTTGTTTGTTCTTTACTTTGTTAAAAGAATTGGTGTAAAGCATGTAAAATCTAAGTACATGAAGATACTGGATGCGTTGCCTGTGGGAAAGGGCACCGTCATATATCTGGTTAGATTAAAAAACAGATATTTTTTTATGGCATGCACTCCATCAAACACGCAAGTGTTGATGGAATTAGAGAATGAAGATGATATAAAGGACATTGAGATCGGAGAAAATGAAGAAGGATTTTCGAAGATTCTTTTTTCAAAGCTGGGAAAGAGATTCTTAAAAGATCAAATAGATAGGATAGATGAATTGAAGTGAAAGGGAAAAAAGCGATTTTATCCCTTCTTATTGTGGGAACGCTGGCCACTTTGGGCAATGCGGCTGGAACCTCTCCCCTTCCAAGTTTGAACATTACCGTCGGCGGAACGCCGACAAACGGTCAGCTTACAACCACGCTTACCATTCTATTTGTAATAGCGGTATTATCGTTAGCACCGGCGATTTTGGTGCTAATGACTTCTTTTACGAGAATCGTCGTTGTCTTTGCCTTGCTGAGAAACGCAATGGGTACTCAACAATCTCCGCCAAATCAAATTCTCATAGGACTAGCGTTGTTTATGACTTTTTTTATAATGCAGCCAACTTTTACGGCCGCTTACAACAATGCTGTTAAACCGTACATGAATGGAAAAATAAGCTATCAACAGGCGATAAAAGATGGCATACAACCCTTTAGAGAGTTCATGTACAAGGAAATAGTGAGACATAAAAATGGTGATGCCATAATGATATTCACTCGGTACCGAAAGATGAAGTATCCGAAGAAACTTTCAGACATACCGACTTCTATTTTGATTCCCGCTTTCGTGATAAGTGAGTTGAAGATCGCGTTCAAAATTGGCGTGTTGCTTTACATTCCATTTATATTGATCGATATGGTCACGGCATCCATATTGCTTGCCATGGGAATGATAATGATACCTCCTGTAATGGTATCTCTTCCTTTTAAATTGCTTTTGTTTGTTTTGGTAAATGGATGGGATCTTGTAATTTCGGGCCTTTTAAACAGTTTTTAATGTTATAATTCTGTGCACAGTGATGTGATGAAGTAAATGAACTCAAGTATATAAACAAGAGGTGGTAACCATCGTAACGAGTAGGACATCTTTAAAAAGGATCGTTGTAAGCAATTCAGAATTTGAGGGCTTGAGATTGGCAATGCTGGAAGATGATCAATTGTTTGAAGTTTATCTTGAGGAGGCCGACGAAGAATCTTTAACTGGGAGCATTTATCTTGGAAGGGTTGAAAACGTCGTGCCTAATCTCCAGGCGGCTTTTGTTAATATTGGAGAAGGAAGAAACGCTTTTTTGAGGGAAAAAGATCTTTATGCGCCTAAACCAAGAAATGGTGGTTTTTTAAAAGTTGAAATGTTAAAGCCAAAGCAGAAGATAATGGTTCAAGTCAAAAAGGACGCTATGGGATTAAAGGGACCTCAAGTTACTTCTTATATAAGTCTAGCTGGAAGATATGTGGTTTTGATGCCTCAGATATCCAACATAGGAGTTTCAAAGAAGATAGAGGATGCAAATGAAAGGAAGAGACTTCACAACATTGCCAGAGAAATTTCAAAAGGACAGGGCGTTATCGTTAGAACTGTGGCCGAAGGTGTTGAAAAAGAAAAATTGGAAGAAGAGATAGAAAATTTAAGAAAAAAGTGGGAACATATTCAAAGGCGCTTTAAGTACGCAAGAAAACCACAGGTTTTGTATGAAGATCCTGGAATGATAGAGTACATATTAAGAGAACGACTTGATGATACCGTTGATGAGATAATAACGGATGACGAAAGAACGTATGAGATGATAAAAAAAGTTGTCGAATCTTACAAGCCAAAGCACAAACCCATAATTCGTCTCATAGCTGGAGACGCATTTAGAAAGATGGGTGTAGAAAAGCAAATAATGAGCGCTCTTTCAAGAGTTGTAAGGCTTCCAAGTGGAGGAGTGCTTTATTTTGATGCAACAGAAGCGCTGTTGGTCATAGATGTTAACAGTGGTTCCAACATTTCTGGAGCGGATTCTGAAGATTTGATATTGAAAACGAACATAGAAAGCGCCAGGGAAATTCCGAGACAGTTAAGGCTTAGAAATGAAAGTGGAATCATAATAGTTGATTTTATCGATATGGCTCAAGAATCGGAAAGGCAATTGGTTATGCACGTTTTAGAAGAAGAATTGAAAAAAGACAAAGTTAAAACGTCAATAGTTGAATTTTCAAAATTGGGTCTTCTTGAGATGACGAGAAAAAGGACCTCTCCGCCATTGAGAGAATTTTACGAGATGAAATGTCCTTCATGTAATGGTCTGGGAAGCGTGCTTTCCCCAATACATCAGGCTAGAAATTTGATCCATGAATTGGAAGAATTGGAAAAAGAAAACTCCATAAATGCCGTTAATATCAGCGCACACGAAGCGTTAAAGGCGTTCATAGATGATAAAAGAATGCAAGAGCTCTCCAAAGATTTGAAGATAAGCATAAATATTTCGTACGATAATCCCGTTCCTTTCACTTATACGATCGCTTACAAACATGTAAAGAAAAGAAATAAGAACAAAAGAGCGAAAAAATAGGGTGTTATTGGAGGCTAGTATGGAAAAGATAAATTTTCTTTTTGGAATTCACAATCATCAGCCGATTGGAAACTTTGATTTTGTGGTTGAGGATGCCTTTGAAAGATCTTACAAACCTTTTATAGATGTGCTTGAAAAACATCCTAAAGTGAAAATGGCAGTACATTTCACGGGATGGTTGCTTGAAAGAATAGTTCAAAGTCATTCCGATTACATTTACAAAATACGCGATCTTGTTCAAAAAGGTCAAATTGAAGTGTTTACCGGAGGATTCTACGAACCAATAGTACCGGTTATTCCTGAAGAAGACAGAATAGGGCAGATAAATAAACTCTCCGATTACGTTGAAGGGCTTTTTGGTAAAAGGCCACGTGGCATGTGGTTGGCAGAGCGTGTTTGGGAACCGCAAATCGCAAAATCTTTGGCATTAGCTGGTGTGGAATACATCGTGGTAGATGACAATCATTTCAAAAATGCCGGGTACTACGAAGACGAGCTTACGGGTTATTTCGTAACTGAGGAAGAAGGATACACTTTGAAGATCTTTCCCATTTCCCAAAAAATGCGTTACCTAATTCCATTTGAGGGAATACAAGATAGTTTGCAACTGCTTAAAAGCTCTTCAACAGAAGATGGAAGCAATGCTATGGTCATGTTTGACGATGGAGAAAAATTTGGAGTTTGGCCTGGAACTTACGAACGGGTTTACAACGAAGGCTGGTTAGATGAATTCTTTTCAGCCTTGGAGGAAAATGAAGAATGGCTTAAAACAATTACATTTTCTGAATACGTTGATAAATTTCCTTCTAAAGGAAGAGTTTACCTTCCGATTTCTTCCTACAGTGAAATGATGGAATGGGCCCTTCCAACTAGGGCAAAAGCTGAGTTTGAATCGCTTGTTTCATCACTCAAAGAAGAAAAGAAGTACGAAAAGATGGAAATGTTTTTAAAGGGTGGAATATGGAGAACGTTCTTAGCAAAGTACACCGAATCTAATTTAATGCACAAGAAGTTTCTTCACATTCATGAAAAGATGAAAGAAGTTCAAAGTGTGCCTCCCAAAGTGTTAGACGAATACTGGAAAGGGCAATGCAATGACGTTTATTGGCACGGTGTCTTTGGAGGTCTTTATCTTCCCCATCTTAGAGCAGCCGTTTACAAACATCTTATAAAAGCTGAAAAAGAATTGGAAAAATCGAGCAGTGAAAGCGGCGAAAGAATAGAAGTGCTTGATTATGACAAAGATGGCTTTGATGAGGTTTTGCTTAAAAATGAAGATATAAGCGTGGTAGTGGATGCGGATTACGGCGCACGAGTTTTGGAAATAGACCTCAGAAAGGCTGAGTTTAATTTGATAAACTCTTTGACCAGAAGATACGAAGTTTACCACGAATGGATTTCCAAAGCGATAACACATGAAGAAATGGAAAAAGAGGGAAAATCTAAGACGATTCACGATGTGATTCTAACAAAAGAAAAGGGGTTGGAAGAGTTTTTGAGCACGGATTGGTACGAGAGATTCTCCTATATTGATCATTTTTTTGGGAAGAATTTCACCCTAGATGGTTATTCGAATTCAAGATATCCTGAACAGGGTGATTTCGTTAACCAACCATACGAATTGGTAAAAAACAACGTCTTTTTAAGGCATGGACACGTTTGGATAGGAACAGATTGGGTACCAATAAGCGTGAAAAAGGAATTTGAATTAAAATGGAACTCCCTCGAAGTTTCTTACGAAATAACGAATGACTCTTCAAAAACTGTGGATCTTCATTTTGGAAGCGAAATGATGTGCAATTTGATGGCTCCATCTGCGGATGATAGGTATTTAGAGTGGAGTGGAGAAAAACATCACGCTTCTTACACAGGCACGTTCAGTGCAAACAAGGTTCGAATTAACGCGGAATATGAAGGCGTTCACGTTAATTTAGAGGTAAGTGAAAAAGCCGAATTTTTCGTTTATCCGGTGTACACCATTTCATATTCAGAAGGAGGATTTGAAAAAGTCTATCAGGGAACATCGTTAACACCTGCTTGGAAGTTCAACGTTGGTCCTCATCAAAGTAAGACCTTTAAAATTTCTCTAAAAGTGAGGAAGTGAAGAAGAATGAAAATGTTGAGACGATCGTTAACGCTGGCGGCGTTTTTGATTGGAAGTATGGTGATTTCTTATGGAGCGATGAACCCTTTTGTTCCTCTTGTTTCCAATCCAAATGTATCATACAAGGTCGTTTCAACGAAATACCTTAACGTTGTGTACGAACCATCCAGCGAGTGGGCTGTTTACCAATTTTTGAAGAATTGTGACAACATATATGAAAAAATCACCGATTTTTACAACGTTCAACCTTTTTCCAAATTAACCGTTGTCTTTGAAAATGACACCAGTTTGGTGAATTCAGTTGCCGATCCGGTGGACAACGTTATATACATATTTCTCAACTCTTCCCAAAGGGCCTTTTTCACGCAAAGCGTTGGAAATTGGGTTGATTTTGTTTTCACACATGAACTTACCCACATCTTGCTCACTCAAATGGGAGGCCTTCCTCAAGTCAGAGTCTATGGAAATCCGCTTTCGACCATCTACAATTCGGCATTTATACCGGCTTACCTTCAGGAGGGATTGGCAGAATATTCAGAGACGCATTTCAACAAAGAAAAGGGACGTCTTAACGATCCTATGTTTGAAATGTATCTCAAAGGTTTAGTGCTTTCCAAAAGGTTTAACGGTTTTGGAGGCGCCGCCACTTACAATGCGGATGGTTGGTACCCGATGGGCGCTCCCTACATAATTGGGGGGAGTTTTATCAGGTACATCTCCTCCACCTTTGGAAGCACCACTTTAAAAAGAGCAATAGATATTCTTTCATCTCATCATATTCTCGGAGTGGCGAACGCTTTTTCAAAGGCCACGAAACTTCCTTTTTCAAAATTGGTTAACAGTTGGATAAGCGATGTGAAAAAGGAAGTAACTTCACAGCTTTCAAGAGTAGGCGAAAAGATAGTTGGAACTCAATTGACTCACAGTGGTAGATGGACCGCGTTTGTTAGCGTGCCCTCAGGTAAGAGTGTCTTTTTTTACTCTGAGTCTTCCAGCGACGTTCCGAGAATAAAAGAGTATGATATTTCAAATTCAACTGAACGAAATGTTTATTCTCTAGGTGGTTTTTTGTACGAAGGAGGATACGTAAGATCTATGGCAATATCTCCAGATGGGCAAAAGCTCGCATTCGTTAGATTTGTACCAAAAGACGAAGGATTTGTCAATCAGAGTGTATGCTTCGTGCTTAATTTGAAGAAACATTCCGTTTTTCAACTTCCCCTAAGATCTCCACTTGATGTGGTGTGGGTAACGAATGATATGTTGGCCTACTCGAAAGAAGATGGGGGACTTTACACAGTAAGAGAGTATAACTTAAAAGATGGAACGTTTAGAACTCTAATGCACCTTTCGCCGCTGGTGTTAACTTCTATGACAGCTCATGAAGGCGATATTTACTTTTCAGCTTACGATGGAGCTTCTGAAGATATATACGAGCTTTTCCAAGATGGAAAAGTAAAAAAGATAATAAGTGGTCCTTATTTGAAAATGGATCCGTTTGTCAGCAAAGATGGAAGATACGTGTTCTTTTCCGCTTCTCCCGCCAATAAAAATGGTGTCTTCAACGTTTACGTCTTTGATACCGTTGAAAAAGAATTTTATCAGGTTACCAATGTTGAGCTCGGAGCTTTTTCACCGCTTTTGAGCGAGAATAAACTTTTTTACACATCTTACACGAAGAATGGATACAATCTTTTTGTTCTGGACAGATGGACTTCCACTTTAAAGAAGGTAGACTATTTTGATTGGAGTGGAAAAGAGTATAAAAATAGTTTGAATTTAACCGAGATATACCTGAGCGTTGAAGAAAGATCGAAAGCTTATCATTCCCCTTTTGAAACTATAGCGGAGGGATTGATACCGGGTATTTCTTTTTCGACCGCTTCTTCCACAACTCTTAAAGCGAAGTACAGCGTTGTGGGTTTTGATATTTTAAGGGATAAGCTGGGATGGAACAACTTTTACGCGCTGGCATTGCTTTCAACCGATAGTACGGAGGATAGCCTTGCAGTGGGAATGGCGAATTACGGGAAGTACAATTTAAGTTTGGAAGGCTTAATGAGTTTGCGCGAACAGAGAGTAGATGCGACTTTATCCATACCCATATCTTTTGTTATGTGGGGAAGAGATGCTCTTCTTTACCCTGAAATAGAATACACCGTAAAAAAAGAAAGAGAGAAAATCACAGATGACTTTAACTTCAACGGCGAATACATCTTTAATCCATCTTTTGTGCCAAATAATTCGGTGAGATTGAATTCTCTTTCCTGCACATGGAATATGAATTTTTCGCCTTTAAGATCGTCAACGCCAACTTATAATGTGTCCATTAGCACTTCTTTTCCATTATTTGGAATGGTTTCAAGCCTCGGAATGAGAAATAAAAATTCCAGTGTGGATCTTATGCAAGCCATCTCCTTTCCAAGAATGGAAGTTGGATGGTACAATTTAACTGGCACGCTTGGATTCAAAAGTGTAGATCTTCTGCAGTTTTCGAGTTTCAACTTAACAAACCACGACTTTCAAATTGGGCTTCAAAGTGATTTTAATTTTGACTCCCTTTTTTACAGCGAGTTTAAGTTTAAGGTAAGGATCGCTTATGATCGCTTGAAAAATGGTCTTGTTTACAAGATCGGCTTGAATTTTTAGTGGCTATATGGTAAAATATCACGCGTGAAATGAAAGGAGGATGGCAGATGGCAAATTCGAGATCCGCCAAGAAACGTGCGAGGGCTTCGGAGAGAAAAAGACTTATGAATCAAATTGCAAAAAGCAAATTCAAAACCGCAGTGAAAAAGGCCTTGAGTGCTGCTGAAAATGGTGATGAAGATCTTCAAGACAAGATAAGTGAGGCTTTTTCCAAGATAGATAAAGCCGCTAAGAGTGGAGCCATTCATAAAAATCAAGCGGCACGAAGAAAGGCAAGATTGATAAAAAAGATAAGATCCCTTCAAAAAGCAAAGTGAGAATTTCTATTTGATTTAAAGATCTCCGTTAATTATGACGGGGATTTTTATTTTTTGAACTTATTTGAAGTGCTTTTAGTCCAATATGTGGTGATAGGTGGTAATCACTTGGATGAGTTAAAACTTATAAGAGATCTAAAAAAAGGAAAGGCAGAAGCTTACGAAAAACTGTACGCTCAACACGTAAACAGGATAGGAAGAATAGCGAAATCTTATCTTGGCGTTGATGACGTTGAAGACGTTGTTCAAGAAGTTTTCATAAGGGTTTACAAGAACATTAAAAAGTTCAGAGGAGATTCTTCTTTGTCGACGTGGATATATCGTATAACTGTTAACGTGTGCAAAGATATGCGTGCAAAGAAGCACAGAAAAAAGGAGATTTTGACGAGTTTTGGACTCGAAGAAGATGACGAAAAAAGCTTTCTAGAACCGGTGGAAGAAAATAAACCATCCGATGAGCTTTTGAAGGAAATCTCTGCGGAAGAGATACGAAGGGCAATTGAGGCTCTATCACAAGAGGATAGACTTCTCATAACGCTAAGGGAAATAGAAGATATGAGTTACGCTGAAATCGCAGAGGTGGTTGAAAAGCCTGTAGGCACGGTGAAAAGTAGATTACACTACGCGAGAGAGAAATTGAGAGCTATATTGGAAAGAAGAAACGAAAGTGGGGAGAGTGAGAGATGAATTGTAATGAATATAGAGAAAAATTCATACATGGCGAAATGACCCCCGCAGAAAAAAAAGCCTTTGAAGAGCATTTAAAACAGTGTAATGAATGTCGCATTTTTGTTGAGAGGTACGAAAATGTGAAAAGCTTCATGAAGGCGAGGATTGATTACGTCCCTTCAAGTGAATTAAAAGAAAAGGTGCTTTCAAAAGTAAAAAAGCGTCAAAAACTTAAAAAATTGTACATGGCGAGCGTTTCAACCGCAGCTGTAATAGTGATAGGTGCTTTTTTTGTTTGGAAACCCTTTACAAGTAGTCAAAGAGTGTACCAGCGCGTGGCTTCCACCGGCATTGAAATGTTAAAAAGCACTTCGGCAGCCTCTTCGAGTGTTGAAAGAAGTGATAGAAGTAACGATTTCACTTACATGATTCACATAAAAGATGTGAGTGATCAATTTTGAGTAAAAGCGTGTGGTTTTTAGTTGCGATCTTTTTTGCTTTGAGCGTAAGCGTGTTTGGAGATTTAAGAGAAAATATAATTTCGTCTTACGCTTCTCAAGTTGTAGAAGGACAGAGAATAGTTGTAGAGCAATCTGAAAAGGGCACGAAAGTGCGTTACGAAAAAATTTTGAGAAAAGGATACAACGAAATAATAAAAGTTGTGGCTCCTGATTTTTTTGAATGGGCTTATCTAAACGGAAAAACGTACGTGGTTTTTGAAAATGAAATGAAAAGATCTCCGGCTATGATAGTTGATATGGAAAGAAAGTTCATGAAATGTCTCTCTTCAACACCAACTGAATTGTCTACTGCGGTTGTTGATTACAACGGAAATAAAGCTTACAAAGTAGAGGTAAAAAACAAGAGTGCCACGTATGTTGGCATTTTTTTGAAGTCATCTTTTTTACTCGTAAAACTCAGCGTTCAACGTGCAAATGGTCAATTAACGATAACGTACAATTCGATAAAGAAAGTTCCCACTTTTTATTTTGAAAAAGTTATAGACAAATTTAAAGTTATAGATACTCCGCCAAGTGCGATGGAAATAGAAGTGTGGAAGATGATTTACCATCTTAACAACGTGAGTATCACTTCAATAAGGGTAAATGATATCTCTATTGTTTTGGTAAAAGGAGTGGCCAAAAGCGTGGGAGAGGTTGTTGTGTATTTGTTTGAAGGAAAGAGAATTTCAATGGGAAATTTGGTTTCTCAATTTAAATCGAAAGGCTTTTCTTCCTTAAGCGCGGAAGAAAAAGGAATAAACATGGTTTTTGTTTCTAAAATAAAGGATGTTCAAAAGCTTAAGGAGTGGGTGAAATCCATTTTAAAGGGATCATCATTTTAGTTTGAGTTAGTTTGAAGAACCGTTTATGGCATCTTCGTAAAGTTTTTCATACGAATTTATCATCTTTTCCAAAGTGTATTTCTTCCTTACCACTTCTTTGCCATTTTTAGAAAATACAAGGGAAAGTTCCCTATCATTGTGAAGCTTTAAAATGGCTTTGGCAAGATTAACGTAATCTTTAGGCGATACCACAAATCCGCTTTGACCATTTTCATCTTCGAGAAGCTCCCTACACGCTCCGACATCTGTGGCAACAACGGGGATGCCAGCTGCCATGGCTTCGAGAATTACCAAGGGCTGACCTTCCGAAATGCTACTCAAGATTAAAACGTCGATGAGAGGATAATAATCCAAAACATTTGCCTTTCCAACGAATTCAACCACACTTTGAAGCCTTAAACTTTCAACTAATTCCAAACAAAATTCGTAATATTCCGGTTCTTCGTCTGTTGGACCTATTAGAAGGAATTTGAGATCTTTTACCTCAGCCGATACCAGTTTTACCGCTTTAAAAGCCGTTTTTAAATCTTTTATCTCCGTTACACGTCCAACAAATCCTATTATGAAAGTGGAGTGGGAAACCTTTTTCACATCAAATTTCTCAACGTTTATGCCATTTGGAATGATTCGCATCTTTTCTTTGCTGGCTCCTAATTCGAGTTGAAATTGCTGATTTTTTTTAAAAAGCGTTGTCAACAGATCAGTTTCCCTGTAGGAAACAGCACTTATAAGTTTGAAAAGTTCTATCCATGGGATTTTGTAAATCTCTGGAATTAGTCTTGAAGTTATGATCTCTCTTTCTCTTTCACGATGGTAAATACCGTGTTCCGTCACGATCATCTTTGAATTGTACTCGTACTTTCCCCTGATGGCTTTTAGTGAAGCGTAACCTGTCGTGATTGCGTGGTAAATGTCGCATTTTGGTGGCGGAGCTATGGAAAATGAGTTCACTATAGGTAAAAAGAATCCTTTGATGGTCCAAAAATATCTAGTGAAGCCTTCATCTGAGAAATAGCGCTCATAGACGTCAACCATTGCATCCCAAAATTCCCCGCTTTTTAGAAATTCTGAAAAATCGTTTTCAAGGATTAAACGAAGTATTTCTCGCGTTTCTTCAATCCTTTTTGACCAGTTTATATCTATTAGGCGCCTTATCTTCATTGAAAGAAGCGAAGCATTTTTCAACTTCTTATTTTTGGTCTGAAACTGAGAAAAGAGAGATTGAGACCATATTTCCGAAACGTTAGAAGGAATTTTGTAGGCAAACGCTTTTTCTTCTTCCTTCGGCCCAAGGTAGATTATCTTAAAATCGATGTTAGGAAGGTTTTCTATTAAAGTTTGTAACCATGAAGAGACTCCACCAGTTATGTACGGATAAGTTCCTTCAACTACAATTCCAACTTTCATTTCTTGTCACCGTACACCAATTCTATGATCTTTTCAGCTTTTACTTTTTCCTCTAAAGAAGCGTTGTTAAGTATGAATTTCGGATCGTTTGCCATGAGGTACTCAACTATTTTTTCATTGTGAACGCCTGCCCTGTAAAGCTCTTCTGCCCTTTGAGTTATCATTTTTTGTGTGTTCAGAAGCACGTTGAAATATTTCAAAGATTCGCTTTCATTTCCAAAATTCATTGCAGCGTCTAAATCTTCCATCGCGTAAACAAAATCGATAGGCTTATCACCTTTCAATTCCACGCTTCTCTTTCCGTTGATTAAAAGAACAAAAACTATGGCCAACGATGAAAATACGACAAAGAGAATAATTTGACGCCTGCTCACACTTTTCACCTCTTAACTGATATTTTACCATCTTTTTACTACGTTCCGTGTTATCTGTTAACGTGATAAAATAAGAATGATGAGATATTACAAATACATTTTGATGGTCTTTTTTGCCGTTGCGATATTGATTTTAAGTGGGTGTGCAAAGGCCAATAAGGCCGAAAATACGAAAACATGGTTGTGCCAATTTCAAAATTTTTCACCTTCTTCTATATCCAAAACGAATTTCAACATCGTTGTGGTGGACTATTCCTACGATGGAAGCGACTCTAAAGCCTTGAATGCAACTGAAGTTGAAGAGATGAAGAACGGAGGAAAGATCGTACTGGCTTATATGAACGTTGGGTACGCTGAGGAATGGAGATTTTACTGGAACAAAATAAAAAATGCCACTTTTGTTGGAAATAATGACATAAGGTGGCCGGGCGAACACTTGATTTTGGATTTTGACAACCCGACGTGGGAAAATGTGGTGCATCAATACGTGAATAAGATAAAAAATGCAGGTTTTGATGGTGTTTATCTGGATGGTGTGGACGCTTACGAATCATTTCAGGATGAAAAGAAGCATGCAAATGAGATGATGACACTTTTAAAAGATGTAAGAAAATGGTTGGGAAGTGAAGAAAAGATATCCATACTAAATGCTTACGGCCTTTACGATTTTGACCCCTCAATCGTGAATTTGGTGAATTATATAAGCGTAGAGAGCTTATTTTATTTAAAAACTCGTAAAAGAAGAACATCGTATTATTCTTCAGTTTTGAACGAGATAAAACCATTTGTTGAAAATGGTGTAGAGGTGCTTTCAGTAGATTACGTTGACGATGGGAGTGGCTACAGCGGTGAAAATATGGAAAGAATTGAAGATTACGTGAATCTTGCAAGAAAAAGTAATCTTATTCCTTACGCTGCCAGGAGCAATATGAAATTGAACAATTTGAATGTCATTCCCGGCGTTCAAGGGGAGTGAACTATGTTATGAAGATGAAAATTCTTTTTCTTGTTCTGTTGGCATCTTTTATCATCAGTGCTTTTTCTAACACACTTTTGTTGTACAAAGGTTCTGAGAACGGTTATGGCCTTTCGATTTTGAAAAATTACGTTGTGCCAGTGCTTGAAGAAGACCACGAAAATTACAAACTCGTCGATGTGGAAGCTACCAACTTGTCTTTGAAAGGGTACAATTTCGTTGTAAGTTGTTACTATTCTTCAAAGATGAAAAATCCAGAAGAGTACCTTAAGAAATTGTCATTCTTCCTGATGAAGGGTGGAAAGCTTTTCATTATAAACAACATAGGAGCTTCGGTAGACGAAAGTGGAAAGTTCGTTTCCCTATCAAAGCTAAACGCCGTTTACAACTTCTTGGGAATTTCTTTCAGGGGTGGTTGGAAAGAAGCAAAAATTGAGAACTTGAAATTTGATCGAGAATACATTCATCACACACCAGATTACGGAAAACGAGGTTTAGAATTCTACACCGTTTTTTCAAAGAACGTCGATGTTATAGAAAGCGTACAGGTTAATGGAAAAACTTATCCTCTTATCACTCTTGGGCCAAATGGCGGCATTGCTCTCTTCAATTTTCTCTTCGATTCAAAAGGAAATGCCATTTTGGACTTTTCAAAACTCATCTCCACTTTTATAATTGGAAGCTTAAAGATGCAAAATAGAATTTTGTTAATAGGAAAAAGCGAAAATGTTGAAAGATCTTTGGATTACGCTTTGCTTCCTTACGATATTTCCAGCGTTCCAGTTGATTACGTTGATCGCTACATGGCGATTGTAGAAGTGAATGGCAAATTGCCGATTGAAAGCTCATTGTTGATGAATTACATTTCTTCCGGTGGAGTGGTGATGGTTTTGGGGAGTGGTAACGAAGAAATTTATGTTAAATCCGCCAATGTGAGTCAGGACGTTTTTCCTTTGCCACCGGATTTTCACATGCCAATTTCAACAACTTTAAGTGTTGTTAAGCCTTATAAGAACTCCCAGGTGTTGGTTTGGTCTTCAGAGAAGAAAATACCCTTAGTTTGGTCCTTGAATATTGGAAAAGGAAAACTCATTTTTTACCCTGTAAAAATGAGTAAGGATAAATCCTTAAGGGGACTTTTTCTTCAGGTTCTCATGTCAAGCGTAAGGAATTCAATTCAGTCTGTGGTAAATTCCTATACTGTTTTCATAGACGATTTTCCGCTTCCCTCTTATGGAATAAAAAGAGAGATGATAACAAAGGAATTTGGAGATGTAACGGATGGGAATTTTTATTACAATATCTGGTGGAAAGATATAGAAAAGATAGGAAGAGAAATGAATTTGAAGTACACCACCGCCATTGTTACCAGTTACAATGGAAAAAAGACATGGCCTTATGATTTTTCTTCTTTTCTTCTTACACCGTATCCATTGCTTGAGATGAGAAGCATTCAAAAAGATGGATATGAGCTGGGGCTTCATGGTTACAACCACCAATCTCCGATTTCCAGAAATTGGACTTTTTCGAATTTGAAAAATGCGTACAAAGCTCTGGCCACTTTCATGAAAGTGGTGTCTGGTAACGATTACAGACCGGTAAGTTTCGTAGCTCCAAACAACATGATAGACGAAGAAGGATTGAAGGCGCTTAAAAGTGTTTTTCCCTCTTTGAAGTTAGTTGGAACTTCATATAGTAGTACGGGAACATTTGGCGAATACGGAGTGATCGACGGTACGGTTGTACTGCCAAGAACCACGGCTGGATACTATCCTGTGTCTCGTCTCTTAAAAGATTCCATCTCTGCCGTTATGAACTTTGGAACTTATCAGTACTTCTTCCATCCAGATGATCTCTTTTCCTCAGATAGAAATCCTCTTCATAAAAGTTGGCAAGAGATGAAGACAAGCATGGAAGAATTTCTTTCTACGATGAAAAATTATTACCCATGGCTTGAAAATCATTACGCTTACGAGGCTGCCGAAATATTTAAAAGTTATTTTACCCAGCTGCCAATTTACAAGAGAAAGAAAGATGAAGTGGACGTTTTATTGCCTTACGGTTGTGAACTTCCGCGTTATTTTTTCTTCAGGACGCGCGAAAACGTGAATTTGGAAGGAGGAAAGATACTGTATAAGTACCAATATTCGAATTTGTACGTCATAGAAATGTTTTCTCGCGTTATGAAGATAAAAGTATTTTAAGAAAGGCTGATCGTTTTGGCTGGCATAGGCTTTAAACTTCAAAAAATGTTGGTAAAAGATACGCTCACAAGCACGGCGCTCGCGCTACTTTACTCTGCCTTGATTTCAGCTGGCCCGTGGCTGATCATGTCTTTAAACGTCTTTTTCATTCAACACTTTTTATTTGGACTGAAGATAGAGTTTTTTAGAATTTCCCTGGCTTATGCTTTCATATTTTCAACCATCATAGATGGGTTTCTCAGTTTTGTTATAAACAGAAGAATTTCGGATCTGGTTTACATAAAAGATGTTAAAAAAGTGTATAAAGAGTATTCTGCCAATATCTTCTTGGTATTTGTGGTATCGTTAAGCATTTCTGCTATTTTCTATTTTTTCCATCATGACTATAGATTTTATCAAATGTTTTTCTCTTCATATCTTTTTGTTGCCCTTTCAGTTTTATGGATACAAGTTATTTACGCTTCAATGATAGAAAAATTTTCTTACCTCATTTTGGCTTTTGCCCTTGGAAATTCATTTTCATTGGTTACAATTTCACTTCTTCATTTGAATGAAGAATGGACTTATTTTTTGTACGATGTCGGTATTGGATTTATCATTTACGCTTTACACTTCATAATTTTTAAAAACCTTAAGAGCAAAGGAATTTCGTTTGAGATCTTCTCGCAGATTAGAAAATACTGGGAAAATATGTTAGTTGGCGTGTTTTACTACTCTTCCATTTGGATTGACGATTTCATAGCTTGGATCATGATTGGAAGGAATTTTTACGATGGATATAGGCTTGCTCCGCTTTACGATATCCCCATGTTTATTTCATACCTTTTCGTGATACCTACCATGATATTATTTGTGATAAACGTAGAAGTTGGATTTTACGAGCAATACAAGACTTTTTACGATTTGTTGGAGCGTAATGGTACTTTAGAAGAGATCAAAAAAAGAAAGAGACTTATGGACATGTATCTCCATCACGCTATTTTAACGGTTTTTGCAGTTCAAATAGCTTCTTCTTTTGTGGGATTGATAATGAGTTTTCCGCTTGTGATTTATTTAAACTTGCCAATAGAATCTTTGAAAATACTACGACTTGGGATCTTGGGGGCCACTTTTAACGCTTTTTTTCTTTTCTTTTTGCTCATAGTTTTCTACTTTGATTTCAGAGAAATAGCCTACCGCGCAACTTTGTTAACTTTTGTAACGAATTTTGTGATTTCCATTTTAACTACGAAATCTTATCCCGCTTTAGGATTTACAGTTGCTTTCATGATAGGAACGGTTTATTTGATGTACACTTTTTTCAAAAAGTACGATTCTCTCATTTACGTGGAATACACAAGACAAAAAAGCACGTTAAAGAGCGGGAAGGTAAAGGTGTGGAAGAATGAGAAAACATAAAGATGTGGGACTCCTATTGGAAACGAGCGCTTTAAGCTTGGCAATTTTTTTAATGGATGTACTTGGCAGGCACAAAGGTTTTGTGGGATATTCGTTTAATCCATATTGGATAACGATTTTTCTTGCAAGTGCATGGTGGGGACTGGATGCTTTTTTGATAACGTCCGTTGAATTCATAATTGTTCTTACGTTTTCATTTTACATTCAAAAGATGCCCGTGAATCCATTCCTTTTTTCGTCTTCGCTTCTTGTGGCCGTTGTTTTTGGTTCTTTGTTGGGGATTGTAGGTGAATCGCATAAGAGAAAGATTTTAAAGCTTGAACGTGAGAAAGAAGAGAAGGAAGAGAAAATTCTAGATTTAAAGAACACAGTTGGAAAAATGAAGCAAACGCTTGAAAATCTCAGAGAAAACTTGTTTTTAGAAGGAAATGGGCTTTCCCTTGTCTTTCAACGCTTACGCGAATTGGAAATTTCTGATGTAGAAGAGATGTTTTCCAGATTTGTGGAAATAATTTCTGAGGTTTTCGATGTTAAGTCAATATCCATTTACAGGGAAAACAACGGATATTTGAGGTTCTTCGTTGGTAAAGGAAGAAGGTACCTTCCGAATTCATTGAAATTAGAAGATTCTCTTGTGATAAGAAACGCCTTTAAAAACGGAATAGCCCTTATTTCAGATGTCCTTCTCTCTAATGAGATAGAAGAGTACGAACCGTGGATTGCGGTTTTAATAGGGGAAGCTGAAAATAACGATGGGGTAATAGTGGTGGAAGATGTTGACAAGCTTTCACGTCAATTCGCTGAACATTTACGTGCCGTAGCTCAGTGGTTTCATGCGAACATAGAAAATGCCAAAGCGATTGATTCTCAATTCGCTTCTCAACACAGAATGCCCGATGGTACCTGGGATGAAGATTTTTTTGATAAGATGAAAAAAGATTACGCTGAAAGGGAAAAGAGATTCGGAATACCCTATTCTATATTGTGTTTTGAAGTGAGCAATGAAGTTTTTAAAAGTGTGGTTCGAGAATTCAGGAAAGATGATTTTGTAACGGTTCTAAGAAGGGAAAATGGAAAGGTAACGTTGAAAGTGTTGCTTTCCGTTTGCGATGAGAAAAATAAGGAGTTGATAGCAAATAGACTCAAAAATAAGTACAAAGGTAAAGTATCAATTTCTGTCAATTGCTAATGGCATCGTTGGCATTGCGAATGTTTATTTGATGACCAAGCATGTAAATGTGTGGAATTTCGTTATAGTCGCGCTTAACGTTTTACTTCACTACATGATTCATCGCGACCTTTCATCTGTGGTTATAGCCATTCTAACGTACCCTCTTGGGCTTTTTGTGCCGATATGGGTGAAGAAGGACGCCTTTTCCGAATTACCCGGATCATCAATTGAAAGGAGTGAAAAATTTAGAAGCTCAAAATATATGGAAAGCATGCCGTTGAGGGTTATATCAAAGCTTGGGAGCGCCGCTCAAAAGAAGGCAGCCATATTGGAATTGAAGGAGCTGGTGAAAAAAGGGGTTGAAGTGAAACAAAATATGAAAGTGCTCGTGTATTTTCTTTCAAGTGATAACCAGGATGTCGCCCTTTACGCTTCAGAAGCCGTAAATGAAATAGAGAGCTTTTATATAGATAAAATAGCCAGCCTTGAACACGCCACTAATCCTCAAGATATTGTTGAATTTTGTAGAACTGTTTTGAACGTGATCAAAACGGACTTAATAGTTGGTCAGTTAAAGGATTACTACGAAGATATTCTCATTCAAAAAGCCAAGTTGGTAAAAGATCGCTTTCCAGATGAGTATTACAAAATCATGTACGAAGCCACCTCTGATATTGACTACCTTGAAAAAGGATTTGAGAAAACTTCTTCTCTGGAATTCTTATCGATGTTGTTCACACAATCCATAAAACACAGAAAGTACGATATTGCAAGAGAGATTTCCATTCGATTTCCCAATGTGGTGAAAGAGGCTGTTAACAAAGAACAGAAAGGCGCGTAACTTTTATATTGAAGTGTAAGCCACGCGCCACTACGTTTTCACTTGTCTATTGGCATTCCCAACGCGTCTTCTGCGCTTTGCATCACTATTTCGGATATCGTTGGATGAGGATGGATGTGTTCGACAAGCTTTTCGAGTGTGAAACCGTTTTGGACTGCCAAAACACCTTCCATGAGTATTTCCGTTGTCATCGGGCCAACCGCGGTAAAACCAAGTATCACTCCATCTTTATCGCTAAGTATTTTGGCAAATCCTTCATTTGATTCCAAGGTTCGAGCCCTTCCCAAAGCACTCATCGGAAAGACACCCTTTTTGTACTCTATTCCTTCCTTTTTCAGTTCATCTTCTCCTTTGCCCACCATTGCGATCTCCGGCTTCGAAAACACGACGCTTGGCACGGCCCTGTAGTCCATCTCCGATTTTTTCCCATTCATGTTGCTTACCGCCACAATACCTTCACGTGATGCCACATGTGCCAACATGTATTTTCCATTTATATCTCCTGCGGCGTATATATTTTCTATGTTTGTTCTCATGCTAAGATCAGTTATAACATTTCCTCTCTTGTCCAATTCTATTCCAAGCGATTTCACATCGTCAAAAACGTTTGATTTTCTACCAACGCTTAAAAGTATCTTGTCAAATTCGTCTTCAAACTTTTCTTCTCCCTCAAAGGTGACAAGATATTTGTCATCCTTTTTCTCAACGGAAAGAGTCTTGGTTTTGACGTGAAGCTGTATTCCACGTTTTTTCAAGGAGTTGGAAACGACTTCCACCACATCTTCATCCATTGCCGGAAGAATGTGATCCATTATTTCCACGATGGTAACTTGGCAATCGAAAGAGGAAAAGAAAGTTGCCATTTCCACTCCTATAACGCCTCCACCAACTATTAGCAACTTTCGAGGGATTTCATTTATTGAAAAAATTTCATCGCTTGTTAGAACTCCTTCAACGTCAAATGGAGGGAATTTTATAGGATGTGAGCCTTGAGAGAGGAGCAGATATTTTGATTCTACCTCTTTGTCTCCTATTTTTACCCTATTTGTGCTTTTAACTTCTGCATGCCCATTGAAAAAATCAACAGAATTCTTTTTAAGAAGAAACTCAATTCCTTTTCTATTTCTTAACACAACCCTATTCGTGCGCGAAACCACTTTTTTAATATCTATTCCTGGATTTTCAACGCTTATTCCAAACTTCTGGGCTCTTTTAATTTCATCGAAGAGTTCAGAGGATGCGAGCCACGCCTTTGTGGGAATACAACCAACATTTGTACATGTACCACCCAAAAATCTATCTTCGGCTATGCCAACCTTCATTCCCAATTGGGAAGCCCTAATAGCAGCCACGTACCCGGCTGGTCCTCCCCCTACAACGAAAAGATCGTATGTCATGAATCTAGCGCCTCCTTTTTATGATAAATCACGTTATATATTATACACGGCGGTGGCATTCTTTTCACTAATTTTGATGAGTGTGATGCTCACTTAAGGCTTTATTCCTCATCCTTTAACTCTTCTATTTCCGTAGGATCGCTTAATTCGATCTTGCACAGCCAACCATTTCCCTCTGGATCGGTGTTGAGAATTTCCGGATTGTTTTCCACTTCTTCATTTACAGCTATAACCTTCCCGCTTATTGGCGAAAGGATATCGTTTTCGGTTTTTATGGCTTCTATCGAGAAAAGTGTATCGCCTTTTTTTATTTCTTTTCCAGGTGATGGAAGATCTACATGAACTATGTCGCCTAATTCATCAAGCTTTTGCTTTGTTATTCCAACAATTCCCACGTTATCTTCTATTAAAATATATTCATTTGTGTCAGTGTACTTTTTCATCTTTCTCTCCTTCTTTCTAGCCTATGAACTTTTCTTCTTTTTCTATTATGTCCATAAAAGAAGAGTAATCTATAAGCTTTACATGTGAGTCTTTTTCCGAGTAGCCCCTTGCTAAAAAATCTTCTTTAATGGCATAAATTTTTCCCTTAACCTTTTTTTCGATATCTTCTTTAAGAGCCCAAAAAACACCGTTTTGTATCAACACCACACTGTTTTCTTCCTTAGTCGTGTTTAGCTTTACCCTCTCAGCTGGATTATCAAATCCATACTTTATCAAAACAAGCGCCATTTTTATCACCCTCTCACATGTATATCACGTAATCAAACGAATGGAAAAAGTCACTTAAATCCCTTTCGTCTATGATCTTTGCTCCAAAATTTTCATCTATATTCTTAACCTTGTACTTTTCAATATGCTCTTTTACCCCGTAAACTGGAGTTTCATATCTTTTTATGAATCTATGAACTATCTTAATTGGAAGCAAATTCAAACTTTCCGGCTTTGTGTCGGCAGACAAAGAAGCTGATGCGCTTTCCATAAGCAAGACGGCTGGTTCTATGTCTTCGCCATACATTCCAAAAGCCGTCCTAAACGCTTCATTCGTCCATATGGATCCCACCGGCGCTTGGTAGACAACAAAAAGCACTTTCTTTTCCACATCTCTCATCTCCTTTTAAGCCATAAGGCTTATGAACCTATCTGATTCGTATATCAATTCGGCAAGCTCCGGAACACCGCTAGGTACAGCTCCTTCGATGATCATGTCTTTGGTTACCCCTCTGTAATCCATACATATTCCGCATATATCAACTTTTAGCCCTTTTTCAGCTATCATCTTTTCCAAAATCTTTGGAATATTTCTGTCTTGCCTTACGGGCTTAACCAATTTGTTCGAAGCCAACGCCGAATCGCAGAAGAGAAATATTTTTACTTCATGTCCTCTTTTCAAAGCCTCATCGGCTATTTTAATTGCCGTGTCTAAGTCTTCGTAAGTGTAAGGGGGATTCATAACTTGAATTGTGATTTTCATATTCATGCCCTCCCATAAAGAATCCATGCCATAAACCAATTACCAAGAATGAAGCATATGCCGGCCACTATTGAGCCAATCCCAAGTTGTGGTATACCCGTGAAATAATTACCGATGTTACATCCAAAAGCAAGTGAAGCGCCTAATCCCAACAATGCACCACCTATGGCCGTTTGAAGATAGACAATGCCTTTCTTTGGCACTCTGAATTTGAATTCTTTTGAAATAACCGCTGAAATGAACGCTGCGATGATTATTC
>NZ_JBPNHS010000008.1:0-12409 GCF_054006115.1 Mesoaciditoga sp.
ACTTACGTATACGGTGAGATGCTCTGGAATTTCGTGTTAAAAACCTCCACAACGCTTCTCTTTTTT
Organism: Mesoaciditoga sp.; assembly: GCF_054006115.1. Taxonomy (NCBI): domain Bacteria; kingdom Thermotogati; phylum Thermotogota; class Thermotogae; order Mesoaciditogales; family Mesoaciditogaceae; genus Mesoaciditoga; species Mesoaciditoga sp. The sequence goes on from NZ_JBPNHS010000008.1 coordinate 67, forward strand.
TTCACGTTCGTCCTACTAGTCAAAGTGGATATGATTTTCCCAAGCTCTTATTTGAATTTAATGTTGGTTTATATACTCCTTACCCCCTTTTCATTTGGCGCCGGCATGATAGGCGCATCTAACTTCTTCTTCCTTGAAGTAAAACAAGGAAGAGAACCTTTCACATGGACACTTGGCGTTTTAACCCAGCTCTTTTCAGGGCTGTACTACCCAATTTCCCTCTTCCCAAAGGGAATGAGACGGCTTTCTTACATTCTTCCGCAATCCTACGCTTTTGATGCAATAAGAAGAATAAGCATAAACGGAGCAGCACTTTCCGAACGGCACGTTACGATGGACGTATTGGTGTTGACGGTATTCGCAATTGGTACCATTTTCCTTGGAAGATGGCTTTTCAAAAAATCCATCGTGAGAGCCGAAAAAACAACGGGATTTTCTTCGTTGGTTTGAAGAACTTAAAAAAAACAGATATCTTACAAATGCTCATGAAACATTGCTCCATAAGCATACCCATGTTGTTCCCACATTTACGCAATTTTTTAAGCTTTTTCTAAGGAAAAGTTAAGCACCTGAAACTCTCGAAGAGGCATACACAAAAGCGATAGAAGTGGAAAAAGAAGACATAGCGCTTCACGAAAAGATACTGCCAGACATATCAGACACGGAAAGCTCCCAGATGGGTCATCTTCCCTTTTTTTACAATTGATTTTTTAAGCCTTCGCATACAGCATGAGCTCAATTCGATTTGCATAATTTGAATGGTGATAGTGGCATACAACTATCATCGAGCATTAAACAACCTTATTTGATCTTTTAAATTTTTCCATCAGTTCGTTGGGACTGTATTTTTTTAAATCCATAATATCAATTCCCTGGCCAAAAGGACAATTTTTTATGCATAGTCCGCAATCCGTGCCAATTTTCCGCCAAAAGGAATAACATTTTTCCTGGTCTATCTTCCAGCGTAACTGTCCTTCTATAATTTCGCGTTTTCCCTTCGGAATAGCCTGCATGGGACATTTAGACGAGCACATATTGCAGATCTCACAAAAACTGGCAACATCAAGGTTGAGCCCTTCATCTGGCTTTAAAGGCATATCCGTGGTAACAGCTCCCAGCCTTACAGCTGGACCGTATTTTTTGGATATGAGAAGCCCGTTTCTACCAATTTCTCCAAGGCCGGCATCTCTTGCAAGAGTTGGAAGAACGACAAGATAATTGCCATCCATATGGTTTCGCGCGTTGTATCCTAACTGTCGAATGAAATAGGCCAATTACATGCCAATTATGGCGGCCTTAACGTACGTATCAGCGCTTTCCATGACTTCTGGCAACAACGGAGCTTGATCTATATTTTCTCTTTTCATTTTCACACCAAAAACCACAGCATATGGCAAGATGCCTGTAACTTTTTCACCGTAATGTTCAAGTGGCCTTCCTCTGTAACTGTAGTAATGGTATGGCTTTGCTTTTGCAACCCCTACCAGGTTTGCGCCGGCATTCAAAGCTATTTCTTTCAGCTTTTTTGTTATTGAGTCGGCGTCCACCTTGAGTTTTTTGTTCGAAGCCTCTCCTTCGGCAAATGGCCTTATGTCTGAAAGGAATTTGAAGTTCGATATGACTAAATTGGCATCAATTGGATCGTATGTGGGCGTTTCTTCAGAACATATCTCAGGACTGTTTCTTAATTTATCATCCAACGCTTTTTTATCAGGATTTCTTCGATAGTAATCTTCGTAATTCAGCTTGCCTTTTTCGTAAGACATCCTGGCGAACATTGTGTCTCTTTCATCGTACCTTTTCAAAATTCAATCACTTCCTGAGTGGATGCTATCAGTATTATGCCATCTATTTCAAAAATAACAAAATCTAAATATCCGGCTCTTGTGCGATTTGAGTATTAAACTTGAAAAAATTTTTTCAATTGTATATAATCAAATCGCTCATAATTTAAGATTATATTTGAACAATTGTGATTGGAGGTAATTATGAAATGCTTACAAACGATCGAAGACTAAAAATATTTGAATACATAAAAAGAAATATTAGCGCTACAACCAGTGAACTTTCAAAAAAATTCAACGCTTCAGGGAGCACTATTAGAAGAGATTTGGAATATTTGGCAAAGAAAAACCTCATTATAAGGCTTCATAACGGCGCAATGGTGAACTCTCCACATGCGGAAAGTGGTTTTATATTTAATTACAACCGCATGCAAGAAGAAAAAAAGCTCATTGCAAAGAAAGCCTTAAATTTCATAGAAGATTACGATTTCATAGCGTTAAGCGGGGGAACCACCTGTTACACATTGGCCACCGAAATATTGAATTCTCCGCTTGAAGGCTTAACCATTCTTACAAACTCGATAAATATTACAACTCTTATATTGGAAAGTGTGAAAGATTTCCAAGTAATAGTTACGGGTGGAATTCCTCGAAAGGGAACCTACGAATGTGTAGGAGAGATAACTTTGAACACCATTCGAAAGTTCAACATAGACAAGTTTTTTGTTGGCGTTAATGGAATATCAATAAAAGGAGGAGTATCATTTTCAAATATACAGGAAGCTGAAGTTGCAAAGGAAGTACACGCACACAGTCGAAAAACATATGTAATCGCCGATCATACAAAATTCGGTGTTGTAAAACCTGCGCGATTGATAGATTTTTCTGAAATAGATACTATTATCACGGATCGTCTTCCACAAGAATTCGAAAAAGAGCTTTCAAAGTATACGAATTTGAAAATCGTTTAAAGAAAAACGGAGAATTTTTTAAATATTTTGAGCTTTCGAGAGCTAACGATTTCTAATCCCATTTAACAGAGGTTAATCGTTCAATATATTCTTTTATTGGGATTGTATCTTTCTACGTCGAGCATTTATAATCAAGTATGACCAAAAATAATATATTTTTATGATTGTTTATGAGCAAATAATATGAAATTATTCCGGCTTTCCGGAAAATAATTTGTTAATAAGGAGGGGTAAGAATGAAGAAAGTTTGGCTAATCGTAATGCTTGTGGGTATCCTGGCGGTGGCGGGTTTGGCTACTCAAACTTTAACCGTTCTAATGCCAATTGGCGGAGGATACACCATCGAAAGCCAGGAGGTTTTAGCGAAAGGTTTTGAACAAACTCATCCGGGTGTGAAGATAAACATGGAGTTCGTTGGATGGGCAAACTTGTGGAATAAAATTGTTACATCTTTTGGAGCAAACAACGCACCAGACGTGATGTACATAGCTTCAAGGTGGATTCCAGCGCTTGCAAGCATGGGAGCTCTCACACCTTTAGAAAACTATATAACCGTTCAGAAAGAACACATGTACTACCCTTCTGTATGGAGCAGCTTGATATACGACGGCCACTACTGGGGTATTCCCAGGGCAATGTCGACTAAAGTTTTCATTTACAACAAAAAACTTTTCAAAGAAAACGGAATAACCAAAGTCCCAACGAATTGGGATGAGCTTTTAGCCGATGCTAAGAAAATTTACAATCCCAAAAAAGGCGTATACGGCATTTTAATGGCTGGAAAAAAGTTCGTTTCCACGGTTACCCAGTTTGAACAATACCTTTGTGCCAATGGTGGAGCAATAGTAGATCCAAAAACTGGAAAAGTAGAAATAGATTCCCCTCAAGCGATCAAAGCTTTAGAGTTCTACAAAGAACTTTCAAAATACGCTCAACCCGGAATCACAAACTGGACAAGAGAAGATCTAATAAAGCTCTTCGAAGCAGGGAAGGGTGGAATGTACATAGATCACGTTCACAACGCGCTAAAAGCCATGAAAGCCGGTATAGATGTTGGATTCTTTCCAATTCCCGGTGGCCCAGATTCGAATGCACCTTATTCAACCGTTGTCGTTGTTGACTGCATTGCAATGTCTTCACAGACAAAAAATAAAGAGTTGGCATGGGAATTCATGAATTACATGTCCACTTTAAAAGAACAAACTAGATGGGATACGTTACAAGGTTTTGTACCTCCTATGATAAAAGAAGCTGAGGAACCAGAATTCCAGAAATGGTATTGGAAACCATACATTCAAGCTCTTAAATACGGTCACCCGCAAGCGGCTGGTATAAAAGACTGGGTAAGTACGGCAAATGCAGTGCTGAATGCCATTCAAAGCGTACTGCTCAATCAAACAACTCCTCAGGAAGCTCTTAAGAAGGCTGCTCAAACTATAGAGATACTTCAGAAGTAAGTCTTAAAACGAATTTTAAAAGAGTGGGGAAAAATTCCCCGCTCTTTATATAAAGAAAGAAGGTGTAAATTTGAAAGCTAAAAGAAGCACTCCTTACATTTTTCTTTTACCTTTGCTGATAGCGTTTGGACTCTTCTTAATTTATCCTCTTGGGAAAGTGGTTGGAGATTCGTTTTACAAATTCAGTTTTCTGAATCCTTCTCATAAAATTTGGGTAGGAGGAGCCAACTATTCGTGGCTTTTTACATTTAAACTGTACAATCCATTTTTCTCATATTTTATCGGAGCGCTTTTAAGAACCATTCTGTGGGTAGGAGGATCTGTAGGATTGAAGATTTTTCTTGGCCTTGGAGGAGCTTTGCTTTTAAACAGCGAGTTTCTGAAAGGAAAAAAAGTTTATCGCACGTTGTTGATAATTCCATGGTCGATTCCTTGGGCCATGTCTGCCATGATCTGGTATTGGACTTTGAACGGACAGTTCGGACTTATCAATTCGATTTTCTTACATCTTCATATCATAAACGAACCAATTGCTTTTTTGGGTTATCCAACAACCGCTTTTATCTCGACTTTCATTGTCGATGCATGGATAGGATTACCTTTTATGGTCATAATGCTTTTATCTGGGCTTCAAACTATTCCCAAACATCTTTACGAAGCAGCCACCATCGACGGTGCGGGGGATTTCACGAAATTCGCAAAAATAACCCTACCCATGATAAAGCCGGTGCTTTTAACAGTTAGCTTACTTTCCCTTGTTTGGACTTTCAATTCGTTTGCACCAATATGGATATTGACCCGTGGAGGACCTGTCACCGCTACCACCACTCTTCCAATAGCCATTTACAACACGTCGTTCAGGTACTTGACCTTTGGAGGCGTGGGAAAAGCTTCGGCCATGACTATTTTCCAAGTGCTTCTTGTAACTTCTGTGTCATTGATTTACATTAAAACGTTGAAAGGGGCAGAATCATGAAGAGGAGCACAACAAGAAAAGTTAAAGGTATATCTTATCAAATACTCGCGATACTCTTCGCAAGCTTCATGCTAATACCAATTTACCAAGCCGTGATAACAGCACTTACTTCTCCAAATGCAGGATGGATTTCCCCAGCGCCTCTGATTCCAACGAATATAACGTTTTCTAATTTTGTCAGCGCTTTTCAACTTGTTCAACGCTTGCCAATATACCTTTTGAACAGTTTTATATATGGAATAGGGGTTAGCCTTTTTTCCTTGATAATAGCCATACCTGCTGGATACAGTTTGGCGCGTTTCAAATACAGATTGAAAAGCCCAATGATGTTTTTTGTCATATATGCAAACATGTTCGCACCGATAATGCTTTTGGTTCCCCTCTACGTGATAATGAAGGCCTTTGGACTTATTAACACGTATTGGTCAATGATTTTGGCAGGTTCCGTTTTTACAATACCTCTTTCCACATGGTTAAGCGTTTCTTATATGCAAACTATTCCCGTGGAAATAGAAGAAGCGGCTTTAATGGATGGGTGTACCCCTTATTCAATTCTTCCAAGAATAGTAATTCCACTTATGAAGCCGGCGCTGGTGGCGATTTTCATATACGCTTTCATAACGGGATGGAGCCAGCAGTTCACACTTGCCCTGGTTTTGATATCAAATGATAAGATGATGCCGGTTACTCAAGGACTTTACCAATTTTTCAGCAGGAGTTCTGTAAGCTGGGGGCCTTTGATGGCTGCCATTTTGATATCCACACTCATTCCAGTTGTGCTTTTCTTGCTTGTAGAAAAGTATATAGTGCAGGGATTGACTTCGGGTAGCATTAAATGAAAGGAGGACTTCTATGTTAACGCTTAATGAGATAGACGAGCAACCTGAAAAATTAAAGGCGGTAGCTCAGAATTATTCAAAGCTTTCCAGTAACGCGGTAAAACTCTTAAGGAGCGAGAAATTCTCGCAGGTGAACTTCGTTGGATGTGGAACTTCGTATAACCTTGCGATGGGCTTGTCTTACCAGCTCAAACGTTTTAGCAAAACTCCATCCAATTTTTTCAGTGGTTCCGAAATTGCTTTTGGACTTACAAAATTAAGAAATGACAGCTTGCTAATTGGTTTGTCAAGATCTGGAGAATCTACAGAGACCGTATTGGCGATGAAAAAAGCAAAAGATGAAGGGATAAAGACCATTGGAGTAACGTGTGAAGCAAACAGTTCAATAACAAGAACAAGTGATATATCAATTGTTTTGAGTTTTATAAACGAAAGATCTGTGGTGATGACTCAATCATTCACCTCCATGGCTTTTTTTGTTTCTGCTATGATCAGAAATCTATTCGCGCCTGAGTCTTTAGATGACTATTTGAATATCATTCCGGAGCTTTCAAAAAATGTCTTGAACGATTCTCAGTCCTTTTTTGATAATGTAAATTTTGCGAAATTTGACCATTTCGTCTTTTTAGGATATGATGAATATTTTGCCACTTCCCTTGAAGGAGTTACGAAAGTTACAGAGACTTCCTTATCGGAAGTGGAAGCTTACCAAGGGTTGGAATACCGTCATGGGCCAAAGTCAAAGGTTACCGATCACACTTTCATTTGCATTCTATCAAATGAAGTTCTTAAAGAAGAAGAAGAAAAACTTGCAAATGAAATGAAAACACTCGGTGCGAGAGTTTTAAATATTTCTAAGAGTAAGATGAAAGATGTTGATAACATCATAGTTGATTACAATAAGAATGATTTTGGTGATTGGTTTTTAAGAGTTATACCGGCTCAGATAATTGGCGTGAAAAAAGCTGCTGAGAGAGGGTTGAATCCAGACAATCCAAAAAACCTCACAAAAGTGGTGAAACTCTGAATGAAATACTTTTTGGGCGTTGATGGTGGTGGAAGCAAAACGCTAGCAACAATTCTAAGTGAAGATGGAAAAGAAGTGGGACATGGCATTTCTGGTTCTGTGGATGTACTTAATGAATCTAAAGAGGAGTTCAAAAATCATCTCTTTTCATCAGTTCACGAAGCTTTAAGAAAGGCAGATTTAAATGTTAAATCCATTTCTTTTGCATGTTTTGGAATGCCTGCTGTTGGAGATGTTGAAGGAATAGAAGAAGAAATAATACCACTGATAAAAAAACTAAACATACCCAATTTCATCGTAGTTAATGATGTGAGAGTGGCTTTGGAAGGAGCTTTTCCCTTCAAACAAGGCGCAATACTTCTAGCTGGAACTGGAGCTATGGTTATGGCTAAAGATGAAAACGAAAAAATTTTTAGAGTAGATGGATGGGGTGAAAACGTTGGTGATTTAGGAAGTGGGTATTTCATAGGTCAGCTTGCTTTGAGGAGGGCTTTTGAAGAGTATGACGGGCGTTCAGAACAAACAACTTTTCTTAAGAAAGTAAAAGAATTCGCCGAAATATCTGATTTGAAAAAGATATTGTTAAATTGCAAAGGCCCAAATGTCCGAAGGTACATAGCAAGCTTTTCCAAAGTTGTTTGTGAAGCGGAAAAGTCAAACATTTATCCGGCAAGAGAAATACTGGATGAAGCCATTAAAGAGCTGTTGAAGAGCGTTAAGGCACTTAAAAACATCATGAAAGTGGAGAAATCAATACCTCTTTCCTTAGTTGGCGGGGTATTCAACTGTGATTATATGAAAAAAGAATTCGAAAAAAAGTTAGGCGGTGTTGAATGGATAAGAGTAAGTGAAAAGGAATTTTCACCACATGTGGGTGCGGCCATAATGGCGGCAAAACGAATTTTGAACAAAGATGAAATGAAGGAATTGTATCGAGGATTAGGAGGAAGGGTAGAATGAAAATAGGTGTTGGAAAGTTTAGAGGATTCATGAGAATAACTAATGGCTTTGGACAATTTCAAATGTTGGCGCTTGATCAACGAAATTCGTTGAAGAAAATGATAAGCTCGCAAAAGGGAAATTTCGAAGATGGGGATTTGATCAAAGTGAAAAGATCTATTCTAAAAACTCTTTCAGACAAAGTTAGCGCTGTTTTGGTAGATGGTGAATATGGCTATCCGGAGAATTTGAAATATGTCTTTCACAATACAGGCATCATTTTGTCTGCGGAAAAGAGTGGGTACGTTACTGATGAAAGGAAAAGTTCCGATAGGCTAAGTGAAGTATATCGAAAAGATGTTGGAATGTTTGCAAAGAAAAATGGAATGGACGCCGTTAAGTTGCTAATTTATTGGTCGGATGAATCCTCCCAACGTGCCAAAGAACATCAAATGAAAATTGTTGAAGAACTCGGACAAATTTGTTACGACGAAGACATTCTTTACATATTGGAGATAATCACTTATGATGTGGACGAAAATCAAAAGGCAGAGGCGATATTGAAAGCGATGAAAGTGTTCAGCGCTGAAAAGTACAAAGTGGACCTTTTTAAAGTGGAACCGATAGCAACAAAGTCGGATTTCAATTTAAAGATGGAGGACGTCTTTGAATTTTCAAATGGAAAACCCTGGGTTATACTGAGCGGTGGCATGGATGTAGAGAAATTCAAAGAGATAGTGAGATGGAATTGTCAGATAGGAGCATCTGGTTTTTTGGCCGGGAGGGTTATATGGAAAGGTGCCCCAACTTACATTGAAAAGCCAGAGCTTATGGATTTGCATCTCATGACTACAGGTGCTTACAACATAGAGATTTTAAAGAGCAACGCATCCGAAGCCATTCCATTTTTTAAAGTACCTTACTTTGGGGGAATGGAAAACTTGGAGTTAAACGAATAATTTGTATCCAAATGCAATCTATTTTTGTGAAAAGCCCCGTATTTTCGGGGTATTTTTTAGTTGATCAAAAAGTCAAACACTAAAATAAGCGAAAAACAGCTATTTTTGTCAATTAAAGTTGATTTAGTATGTTTAATTGAAAAAATCTCACGTTTTCTACGTTTTTCTTTGAAATTTTCTTGTTTTACCGTAACCATGGTGTTTTGAATGAATTCAATTTTGGTGTATATTCTTGAAAGAAGTGGTGAAAAGCAATAAGGAAATAATTTATAACCATTTTGTACTCACCTCACTGAGGAAAGGGGGAAATTGCATGAACAAGAAAGAATTGGTGGATCAAGTTTCTGAAGAAACGGGATACCACAAAAAAGAGGTCAAGGAAATCCTCGAAGGAATCACTGAAGCCATCACCGAAGCTCTTGAAAAGGGAGAAAAAGTTCAACTTGTTGGTTTTGGAACGTTCGAGGTTTCCAAGAGAGCGGCGAGAGAGGGAAGAAATCCCCAAACTGGTAAGAAGATAAAGATCGCCGCCAGAAAAGTTCCAAAATTCCGCCCAGGAAAAGCTTTAAAAGATAAGGTTCAGTAACTAAAGCGCGCCCGGGGCGCGCTTTTCTGAGTTATTTTTAGTGAAGAGGAAATGATAAGATGGCGCTGATTATAATTTACTTGGTAACGCTCCTTTCATCAGCTGTGCTTGCTTTTTGGAGTGCATATTTGTTAAAGCATTTTGAAGAGAAAAACTCCAAAATGATTGAGGGAAGGAAAAGTTTGTACGTTTATCTTGTCCTCTCGATTTTTGGGGTGGTGCTTTCGACCATTCTCCTCATTGGAATCTTCATTTAACTTCAATCTCACTCGATGTAATTTAACACGCTGATCATGTGAAAAGACACTGAAGATGTATAATCGTTCATGATAGGAACGCTTTGTTGAAAGGCGGTAGAAGATCATGAACGTTGCCGACTACGTGAGAAAACATCCGAATTGTAATTACTTCATTTCCGCTTCAGCCGGAACAGGCAAAACATACACGATGACCAATTATTACCTTGGCATATTGGAAAGGGAAAAAGATCCAAATGTCGTTGAAAAAATATTGGTGACAACTTTCACCGTTAAAGCCGCTGCTGAGATGAAGCAAAGGATATCAGATGAAGTGGTGAAAATGGAAAAGAATTCGAAAAACAAAAGCGAAAAAGCGTATTGGAAAAAGGTCAAAGCCAAAATGCCACGCGCTCTTGTTTCAACCATAGACAGCTTCTGCCAGGGAATTTTGAGGGAAGAGAATTTCTCTGTCAACGTCGATCCGAATTTGACAATCATAAACGATCTCAAGAGAGACAAGATAATAGAAAGAAGCGTTTATACGGCTTTCAGGTTGTTTTTTGAAGCGTACGAAGGAAAAAATCCCGATTTGCCAAACGTGCTTAAAACAAGCGGCAGAAAGAAGATAATAGAAAATCTTGTTGAAGATCTCAAAAGCGACAGAGAAGCGTTGAAAATACTTTTTTCAGAATACAGGCTGGATAAACTCCAAGATATGATGAAGGATATCCTTGTGAACTGGCGAACCGAGATGAAAAGATCCAGCGTGTTGAAATATGCCCTACTTGGCGATCACGTTATTTACGATGCGTTAAGCGCTTTTAAAACTTTGGTTTTGATAGCAAGCGAAGTTTATGAATCCATGACATCTGACGTTTCGGAATTTGATTACAAAGGCGTACTTGAAAAGACGATTCAAACTTTGAAAATCGAAGAAATTGGTCAAAAATATTCTCAACGCTTTAAGTATATACTCGTGGATGAATATCAAGATACGAACTACCTCCAAAAAGAGCTTTTTGACATGCTTCATAACGATTCAAATTACATATTCTACGTGGGAGACAGAAAGCAATCGATTTATAGGTTTAGGGGATCAGACGTCACGGTCTTCACCACGACATACGAAGAGTTCAGGGCAAGGGAAGAAAATGGAGAAAATTACAAGGTGCTCTCATTGCAAACCAACCATCGTTCCAACGAAAACCTCGTGAAGTACTTCAACGAACTCGTAAGAGAAACCATATTCAACCCTCAGAATGTAACCTTTCCAGAAATAGAGACGATAAAAGAAGAATTCAAAAACATATACGAAGATGCTTTTTTTAGAAAAGAAGACATTTCAGACGCGGCGAGAAAGGGAAACGACGATATCCCATCTCTTTGTGGGGACGACAAAAAATGTGTGAAATACGTTTACGCCGTTGGAGAAAAAAGCACCAGCTCGAAGATCCGCGCCGAAGCTGAAACCGCCGCGAAGGTTATAAAATCCCTGGTAATGGGAAATGAGGATATCTCTTACAAAGACATAACGATCCTTAGGCGTTCTTTGAAACCCGCTGAAAACATCTACAAAGATGTCTTCAAAAGGGAAGGAATACCTCTTTACGTAGTTGGAGGTCATTCCTTCTATTCCAGGCCAGAAATAGAAGGAGTTATCTCCGCCTTGAAAGCAGTTCAAAATCCCAACAACGATTATCTATTTTCGCTCTTTTTCTTTTCTCCGTTGACAAATGGGGATTTGGAAACGTTCGATAAGATCGTTCACAAGAGAAAAGAAATGAGCAAAGATGGTGAAAAAGTTTCCCTTTTCAAGGCTTGTGAGAGCATCTTGAGTGATCTGCCAGAAGAAATTGCAACGGCTCATGAAATTCTGAAAAAGTACGCTGATTTGAAGTATTTCATAAGGCCAACAGAAATAGTAAAAGGGCTTGTAAAAGATTTAGACTACGTTGCCAAGCTGAGTAAATGGGAAGACAGGAGAACTGCCCTTTACAACTTGAAAAAGATGTTGAACGGCATGGGCGAATTCGATCAAATGGCAAACTCCTTTTCCGAGCTTATCAGACTCATTTCAAAGATAAAAGAGAAAAATGAAGAAGAGGCTGCACTGGAAGACGATCAATCAGATAGCGTCAAACTTATGACTATACACAAATCGAAAGGCCTGGAATTCAAAATAGTCCTACTGGGAGAAACATTTAAAGAATACAAGCACAACGGTCATGATGATGAGATCCAGTTTTCCTTGCCAAGAAAAGGCACACGATATTTCATGATGGAAAAGCTTATAGAAGAGAATTTGCATGGCAAGCTGGAAGACATAATGAAAGATTTTCACATAAACGCCTTCATGAATTACACCGAAGAAAGGCGTCTTCTTTACGTGGCCGTCACACGCGCGCGTGAACTTTTCATTCCGCTCTTCATTTCAGACTCAGAAGGGAATATTTTTTCAGAGAGAGAATCTTTTTCCAAAAACCTGAACGTTAAAAGTGAGTTTTACGATCTCGTATACGCGGAAAAAATTAAAGTTCCCAGAGAAGAAAAAAAGAGCGTTCAAGAA